>JBAXSA010000364.1:0-3275 GCA_037130945.1 Pseudomonadota bacterium
AAGATCGAAAGGCAACGCGTGAAGCGAAACAACACGGAAGAGCTCGTCCGCGAGGCGCTCGGGGTGTTGCCCGTATCCTCCCGTCCGGTGCGTCTGCACCTGAACCCCGCAGATGTCCCCGTCGTACAGGCCGCCTATGAGGCCGCCGGGCAATCGCTGCCCTGGACGATCATCGAAGACGTGGCCCTAAGCCGTGGAGGTTGCCAGGTCAATACCGATATCTCCCACATCGATGCCAGCCTGGAGGCCCGTCTGGAGCCGGTTTTGGCCCGGCTTCAGATGGTCGATCATCCCCACGAGCCCGATGACGAGTCACCGGCGGAGATGCCATGACCCCCCCCTCACCAGATCGAAGCGCCTTATGGCTAGAACGTCTCCACGAGGCTCATCACCGGGTGGAAATAGGCTCCTCGAACTTGCGCGTGGCCGGCATCCTGACCCGAATTGTTGGGCTGACCCTGGAGGCGGTGGGCTGCCGTGCCGCCATGGGTTCTCAATGCGAAGTCGAAACCCCCCAAGGCCCGCCCATCGAGGCCGAAGTCGTGGGATTTTCGGGGGAAAGCCTGTATCTGATGCCCACCACCGAGATTCGCGGCCTGGAACAAAATGCCCGTGTGAAGCCCACCGGCCATAGTCAGGAGGTCGCAGTCGGGGAGGCCCTGCTGGGGCGCGTGGTGGATGGTGCCGGGCGGCCCCTGGACGGCAAGCGGCCGATCCGTCCCGAGGCCTATCAGCCATTGACCGGAGAGATCATCAATCCGCTTTCGCGGGCACCGATTCGCGAACCCCTAGATGTCGGGATTCGCGCCATCAACAGCCTGTTGACGGTTGGGCGCGGTCAGCGCCTAGGGCTGTTCGCGGGCTCTGGGGTGGGCAAAAGCGTATTACTCGGAATGATGACGCGCTTCACCACCGCTGACGTGGTGGTTGTCGGATTAATCGGGGAACGCGGTAGAGAAGTCAAGGAATTTATTGAAAATATCCTGGGTGAAGAGGGTATGCGCCGGGCGGTAGTCGTCGCGGTACCCGCCGATATGCCACCCTTGCGACGTCTCCACGGGGCGATGCTCACCACCGCCATCGCCGAATACTTCCGCGACCAGGGCCGGCAGGTATTGCTGTTGATGGATTCCCTCACGCGCTTCGCCCAGGCCCAGCGGGAGATCGCCCTGGCCATTCACGAACCTCCAGCCACCAAGGGTTACCCGCCGTCGGTGTTCGCCAAACTCCCAGCACTCGTCGAACGGGCGGGCAATGGCCGACCAGGGGGTGGGGGTATTACGGCCTTCTACACCGTGCTGACGGAAGGCGATGACACCAACGATCCGGTGGCCGACGCCGCCCGGGCGATTCTCGACGGCCATGTGGTGCTTTCGCGGCGTATCGCGGAGATGGGGCAATACCCGGCCATCGATATCGAGGCTTCGATCAGCCGCGCCATGACGGAAATCACCGACATCAGTCACCAAAAATCCGCTCGTGGTTTCAGGTATCTTTATTCCCTGTATGAACAAAACCGCGATCTCATCAGCGTCGGAGCCTATCAGGCCGGGAGTGACGAACGCATTGACCGGGCGATTCGCATCAACCCGGCATTGCGTCAGTTCCTACAACAAGACATCAAAACCTCGGTGCCTTTTGCCCAGTCTCTCGCCGAGTTGCGGCAACTGTTTCCCGAGGGGTCAGGATGACCCACCTAACGCCGCTGGCGCGTCGCCTCATCAACCGCTTTCAGGGTGGCTTTCCGGTCACTGAACGGCCATTTTTGAGTATCGCGGCCACACTCGAAAGCGACGAAGAGAGCCTGCTCGCCACGCTGACCCAACTCCTGGCCGAGAGCTGGCTGACCCGTTTTGGCCCGCTCTATGATCCCGAGCGATTTGGCGGGGCGGTCACCCTGGCGGCCGTGGCAGCGCCCGTGGATCGTCTCTCCGAAGTCATCGCCCGGATCAACACCCTGCCGGCGGTCGCCCATCACTATCAGCGTGACCACGACCTCAACCTCTGGTTCGTGGTGGCCACCGAGACCCCGGAGGGCATCACCCAAACCCTGGAAACAATCGCCACGGAGACCGGCCTGACACCGCTGAATTTTCCCCGGCAGCGGGCCTTTTATCTGGGACTGTGGCTGGAACTCGACGAGACTGGGGGAGTACGCACCCGTCCGGTGCCCGAGGCGCTCATGGCCAGCCCGGCGGAATCCCTGATCCTCGATGACACCGACCGTCGCCTGATCGCCGAGACCCAGGCCGGGTTGCCCGTGACACCCCGACCCTATGATGACCTGGCAGAACGGCTCGCCCTGGCGGGTGCCGAGGTGCGCCAACGCCTGAACTCCCTGCTCACGGGCGGGGCGATTCGCCGGATTGGCCTCGTCCCCAATCACTACCGGCTGGGCCTCAAGGGCAATGGCATGAGCGTTTGGGATGTTCCCGACGAGTTGGCCGAGACCGTCGGGGCGGCCCTCGGGGGCTGTGACCGGGTTAGCCATTGTTATCTCCGGCCTCGCCACGCGCCGGACTGGCCCTACAACCTATTCGCCATGATTCACGGTCGCGATCGCCCAGAGGTCGAGGCGGAAGTGACACGCCTGGCGAACTGGCTGGGGCCCCAGGTGCGGCAACATCGGGTGCTGTTCAGCCAGGCCATCCTCAAAAAATCCGGGCTGCGGATTGCGACCCGAGGAAGATCTTAATGTTTCGTCTCAGCCGTTACCTTCATGCCCTGACCCAGGAACCCGGCACCGCCCGGCCAACGCGCCCCAACGGCCCGGTGGTGATCTGGAACCTGATCCGCCGCTGCAACCTCACCTGCCGGCATTGTTACACCACCTCCACGGATCGCGACTTTCCCGGTGAGCTGACGACCCTAGAGGCGCTCGCGGTCTTGCAAGATCTGCGGGCCTTTCAGGTGCCAGCCGTGATTCTTTCGGGCGGCGAGCCCCTGCTGCGCGAGGATCTCTTTGAGATCGCCGCCGCCGCCAAGGCCCTGGGTTTTTTTGTCGCACTGTCGAGCAACGGCACCCTGATGGATCAGGCCAGGGTCGACAAAATTGCGAGTGTCGGTTTTGACTATGTGGGGGTGAGTCTGGATGGTCTGGAAGACACCCATGACCGCTTTCGCCAGCGCGCCGGGGCGTTTCGGGACGCGCTCGCAGGGATTCGGAAATGCCGGGATTTGGGCCTCAAGGTTGGCCTTCGCTTTACCCTCACCCAGGCCAACGCCGCCGATCTGCCCGCCCTCCTGGCGCTGATGCAACAGGAACACATCGACAA
>JBAXSA010000365.1:0-3269 GCA_037130945.1 Pseudomonadota bacterium
CGGCTTCGGCAACAAAAAAGAAATAATTGATGACATGCTCGGGCTGACCCGTGAAACGCTTGCGCAGTTCAGGATCCTGGGTCGCCACGCCCACCGGGCAGGTGTTCAGATGACATTTACGCATCATGATGCAGCCCGAGACAATCAGCGGCGCGGTGGCAAAACCGAACTCGTCGGCACCGAGCAGCGCCCCAATCACCACGTCACGCCCCGTGCGGAGCCCCCCATCCACCTGCACCGCGATACGACCCCGCAAGCGGTTCATCACGAGCGTCTGGTGAGTTTCGGCCAGGCCAATCTCCCAGGGCGACCCGGCGTGCTTGATCGAGGTCAGCGGCGAGGCACCGGTGCCGCCCTCGTAGCCGGAGATGGTGACGTGATCGGCATGGGCCTTGGAAACCCCGGCCGCCACCGTACCCACCCCGACCTCGGAAACTAGTTTCACCGAGATACGGGCGCGAGGGTTGACGTTTTTCAGGTCGTGAATGAGCTGGGCCAAGTCCTCGATGGAATAGATGTCGTGATGGGGCGGCGGCGAGATCAGACCGACACCCGGCGTGGAATGGCGTACCCGAGCAATCTGGGCGCTGACCTTGTGGCCGGGCAATTGCCCCCCTTCGCCAGGCTTGGCACCCTGGGCCATCTTGATCTGAATATCGTCGGCGCTGACCAGATACTCGGTGGTCACCCCAAAGCGCCCCGAGGCCACCTGCTTGATCGCCGAACGCATTGGATTGGCGGAACCGTCCGCTAGGGGTTGAAACCGATCGGGTTCCTCGCCACCCTCGCCGGTATTGGATTTACCGCCGATCCGGTTCATCGCGATGGCGAGCGTGGTATGGGCCTCCCACGAGATCGAGCCAAACGACATGGCCCCGGTGGCAAAACGTTTGACGATGGATTCTGCGGATTCGACTTCCTCAAGGGGGATCGGGGTCTCGGCCCAGCGCAGTTCAAACAGCCCCCGCAATGTCAGAAGGCGCTCGTTTTGCTCGTCGATGATCCGGGAAAAATCTTCGAAGGTTTTGGCATCGTTGGCGCGTGTCGCGTGCTGGAGCTTGGCGATGCTGTCCGGCGTCCAGGCGTGATCCTCGCCGCGCAGGCGGAAGGCATAATCCCCGCCCACGTCGAGATGGCGGCGGTAGACCGGCGAATCGCCAAAGGCATCCTGGTGCCAGTGTACCGCCTCCTCCGCAATTTCGGGCAGACCCACACCCTCGATGGTCGAGACGGTGCCGGTAAAATAGCGTTCCACAAACCGCGATGACAGCCCCACCGCATCGAAGATCTGCGCCCCGCAATAGGACTGATAGGTCGAGATGCCCATCTTCGACATGATCTTGAGAAGTCCCTTGCCGACGGCCTTGATGTAGTGTTTTTGGGCCTCCTTGAAGCTGAGTTTGTCGGGTAGGGTGGGCAGAAGGGATTGGAGGGTCTCGAAGGCCAGATAGGGGTTGATGGCCTCTGCCCCGTAGCCCGCCAGCACCGCGAAATGGTGAACCTCCAGGGTCGCGCCGGTTTCCACCACGAGACCGGTTTCGGTGCGGAGCCCCTCGCGGATCAGGTGATGGTGAACCGCCGAGGTGGCGAGCAGGGCAGGGATGGCGACGTGATCGGCATCCACCGCCCGATCCGACAGAATGATGATATTAAAACCTTGGCGGACGGCCTGTTCGGCGGCCGCGCAGACCCGGATCAGTGCGGGTTCCATGCCGGCGGCTCCGAGACCCGTGGGATAACAGGTATCGAGGGTCAGGGTTTTGAAGGCACCGCCGGTCTTGTTTTCGATCCGGCGGATACGTTCAAGATCGCCATTGGTCAGAACCGGCTGGCTGACCTCCAGGCGCCGATGCTGTCCGGCCTCGTCCAGGCCCAGCAGATTGGGACGCGGCCCGATCAGGGACACCAGCGACATCACCAGTTCCTCGCGGATCGGGTCGATGGGCGGGTTGGTGACCTGCGCGAAGTTTTGCTTAAAATAGGTCGCCAGGTGTTTTGAGCGATTTGACAAGACGGAGATCGGATTGTCGGCCCCCATTGAGCCGATCGCCTCCTGACTCGTCAGCACCATCGGCAACAACAGAAATTTAATGTCCTCCTGGGTCACCCCGAAGGCTTGCTGACGATCTAGCAGGGTGTCGGGGTCGGGGGCCATGGTCTCGATCTCGCCGGGGAGTTGATCGAGGCGAATTTGGGTGCCATCGAGCCACTTTTGGTAGGGATGAGCGGTTGCGAGCCGGGCCTTGATTTCGGCGTCGTCAATGATGCGGGCCTGTTCCAGATCGATCAGGAACATCTTGCCCGGTTGCAACCGCCATTTTTTGACGATTTTCTCCTCGGGAATGTCCAGCACCCCGACCTCGGAGGCCATCACCACCAGACCATCCAAAGTCACCAGGTAGCGTGCCGGCCGCAGGCCGTTGCGATCCAGGGTGGCACCGATCTGCCGGCCATCGGTGAAGGCCACGGCGGCCGGGCCGTCCCAGGGCTCCATCAGGGCGGCATGGTATTCGTAGAAGGCGCGGCGGTCGCGATCCATCAGGGGGTTGCCGGCCCAGGCCTCGGGAATCAGCATCATCATGGCGTGGGCCAGCGAATAGCCGCCCTGTACCAATAATTCCAGGGCATTATCAAAACAGGCCGAGTCGGATTGTCCTTCGGGGATCAGCGGCCAGACTTTGGAGAGATCCTCGCCCAGAATCGCCGAGGCCATCGAATGGCGGCGGGCGGCCATCCAGTTGAGATTGCCACGCAACGTGTTGATCTCGCCATTGTGGGCGATCATGCGAAACGGATGCGCCCGATCCCAGGTCGGGAAGGTGTTGGTCGAGAAGCGCTGATGTACCAGCGCCAGCGCCGAGGTCATGCGTGGGTCGGAAAGATCGGGGTAATATTCGCCGACCTGATCGGCCAGCAGCATCCCCTTATAGACAATCGTCCGGGACGAGAAGGAGCTGAGATAAAAGGCGCGCCGCCCGGCCAGATTCGATTCCCGGATGGTTTTTTCAACCAATTTACGGATGACAAAGAGCTTGCGCTCAAAACCGTCCTGGGACAGACCCGACGCCGCCGCGACAAAGGCCTGGCGGATCACGGGTTCGGTCGGCAACACCGATTCCCCGAGCCCGCGATTGTCGACCGGCACGTCGCGCCAGCCGAGCCATTGCTGGCCTTCGGCGCTCACAAGGGTCTCAAAGGCCGTTTCGGCACGCTGCCGTTCAGCCGGATCCCGGGGCAGGAACAGCATCGCCACCGCATAGCGTCCCACC
>JBAXSA010000366.1:0-3234 GCA_037130945.1 Pseudomonadota bacterium
AGGCCACGACATCGGCCTTTTCCTGTGGTGTACAGGGCCGTGCCAATACGTCCTGACAGTTCCGCCTGAACCACTTTTCGACATCGGCGGCGTTGGTCAGACGTTCCGGGTTGGTCACCGGGGCCAGAGGCTGGATGGATTTGCCGGTTTTTTCGTTACGACCCTGAGATCTTGGGTCATCGCTGTGACAAGAAAAGCAACCGATGGGCTTGCCCGAGTCCCGGGCATGCCTGGCCAGGAAGAGTTGCTCGCCGCGAGTCGCGGAGCCGTTCTCACCGTAGGATTTCAGGATTTCCTGAGGTGTGACGGCCAGTACTGGCGTGGCCATCAGCAGTGTGGAAAAAAGGATATCGCGCATCGGATCTTTCCCAAGGTTAAAGGTTAGGATAGGTGCGCAATCTAAAGGAGGAATCTTAAGGGAGGCTTAAGGCGTAGGAACGGCTGCTGGCACTTTTGAAACAGGTAGATATTGCTACGACGATATCTCAACCCGATCACGCCCTCCCGCCTTGGCCCGGTAGAGCGCTTTGTCGGCGCGGGCCAGGACGGTATCCGCCGAGGTGTCATTCCGGGTCAGAACCCCAATGCCGACGCTGACCGTGACCCTCAGTGTCTGGCCGCCCACTGACACAGCCATCCCGGCAACCTGCTCGCGCAGGCGCTCGGCAAACAGATACGCGGCCTGGATGTCCGTGCCCGGCAACAGGATGGCGAATTCCTCGCCACCCAGCCGACCCGCCAGATCAACCTTGCGTAGTGTCTCCCTCAGGGTTTCGGCAAAAACCTTCAGAACCGCATCGCCCGCTGCATGGCCGTGGCCGTCGTTGATCCACTTGAAGTGATCCAGATCGAGCATCAGCAAGGCTGCAGGCTCGCCAAAGCGTTGGAGCCGAGCCAATTCCTTCTCCATCTGGGCCAGAAAGTGTCGACGGTTGGCAAGACCCGTCAGGGCATCGGTGGTTGCCAAATGAAACAGCTCCGCTTCCATCGCCTTCTGCGCAGTAATGTCCTGCTTGATGGCGACAAAATGCTGAATCGTTCCATCCCCGGTCAGTACCGGGGAAATACTCAGGGCTTCATGGTACAAACTACCGTCCTTGCGCTTGTTGACAACCTCGCCGCGCCAGACCTGTCCGGCCAGAATGGTTTTCCACATCTGCTGGTAGAAAGTTTGATCCTGTTGTCCGGATCCAACCAGTTCGGCTGGTTGACGACCCTGGGCTTCATCCAAGGAAAAGCCGGTCAGTGTGGTAAAAGCCGGGTTGGCCCATTGAATGTGTCCATCGATATCGGTAATGACGACACCATTGGCGGCGGAATTCAAGGCCGCCTCGAACAATCGCGAGCGGGCTTCCAGGGTTTCCCGCACCAGGGCATAACGTATCGTGCGGCCGAGCGTATCGGCTTCATACTGGCCCTTGACCAGATAATCCTGAGCGCCCGCCTGCAAGGCCGCGTTGGCTAGATGAGGGTCGTCATGCCCGGTGAGTACCACCAGGGGCTTGCCGGGCAAGGCGCCTCTGAGGGCCGATACCGTGTTCAGGCCGCTCGAATCGGGCAGGGACAGATCCAGCAACACCAGATCGGGTTTGTGATGGCGGGCCGCCTCGATGCCCTCCGCCAGGGACTTGGCCCAGATCACCCACCCCGGATGATCACTTCGTTCGAGCCCGGACAAACGTATTTGCGCCCGGATCAGGCCAAAATCGCCGGGATCGTCCTCCACGATCAGGAGGGTCAGAGGCTTCTGGACGGCTTCGCTCATCAGGGCTCCCGGGCAACGGACAATCCCCGGATCTCCGCGAGCTTATCTCGCAGATCCCGGCCCCGAATCGGCTTGGTCAGATAGTCCGTCATCCCGGCCGCCAGGCAGTCCTCGCGAAAGCCCGTCATGGCATGGGCTGTGAGCGCGATGATGGGCGTCTCGTTGCCGGTGGCGCGAATCGCGCGCGTCGCGCCAAAGCCATCGAGCTTGGGCATCTCGATGTCCATCAGAATCACATCAAAGCGACCGGCTAGGGCCATGGTGACCGCTTCCTCCCCGTCTTGGGCGGTAGTCACGGCATGGCCCGCCTTGGTCAGCACGGCCGTCGCGAATTTTCGGTTGATCTTGTTGTCTTCGACCAGGAGGAGGGTCAGATGGGTTTCGTCCGGAACCCGGGTTTCGGAGGTGGGTTGCCCAGTGATCCTCGTACTGCCAGTCAGTCCGAAATGGGCCGAGAACCGGAAGACGCTGCCCTGTCCTGGCTCACTCTCGACCCAGATCCGCCCGCCCATAAGCCCCACCAGATGGCTACAGATGGCCAGACCCAGCCCGGTGCCGCCGAACCGGCGGGTCATCGAGGTATCCGCCTGGGTGAAGGCATCGAAGATGGTCGCCTGTTTTTCACGGGCAATGCCGATGCCGGTGTCTTTGACACCAAAGGTCAGCAGCGCGCCATCCGCGTCTTGTGTCGACAGCTCGGCCTGCACCATGACGCGGCCCTCCGAGGTGAATTTGATGGCGTTGCCCAGCAGATTGACGAGAATCTGGCGTAAACGCGTGGGGTCGCCGAGCAGCCCCTCCGGAATCCGCTCATCGATCTCCAGACCGACCTCCAGTCGCTTCTCCCGGGCTTGTATCGAGAGCATTTGCACCGTACCCGAAAGGATTTTTCGTGGTTCAAATGCCACCGCCTCCAGGGTCATCCGGCCGGCTTCGATTTTCGAGAAATCAAGCACTTCGTTGAGCAAAAGCAGCAGACCCCGCGCCGAGTCCTGGGCCAGTTCGACATATTGCCTCTGGTCGACGGTCAGGGGGGTATCCGCCACCAGTTCCAGCATGCCCAGCACGCCGTTCATGGGGGTTCGCAACTCGTGGCTCATGTTGGCCAGAAAGTTGCCCTTGGCTGAGTTGGCCACATCAGCCGCCTTCCTTGCCGATTGCAATTCCGATTCGAGCCTGTTGCGAACGATGGCGTGGCGTATGGCGCGCCTCAGTGCTTCCTGATCGAACTGACCCTTCACCAGATAATCCTGAGCGCCTGCTTCGAGTGCCGTATCGGCCAGCGCATCGTCATCGTGTCCCGTGAGGACGATGATCGCCAGATTGGGGGCGACGGCGCGCAGGGTACGAACCGTCGCAATCCCCGAGGAATCGGGCAACGACAGGTCAAGCAGGACCACATCGGGAGGCTCTTGCCGGATCGCGTCAAGACCCTCGGCCAGGGTCTTCGCCCAGCGCAGGGAGTCCGT
>JBAXSA010000367.1:0-3232 GCA_037130945.1 Pseudomonadota bacterium
ATGGCATTTCTTATGTTCTTGTATTTTCCCCGGCTCATGGTGAGGCCGAGTCCAAAGAAGATTGCCCCGAACTTTGCCGTTTTGCAGATCCCAGCGATACGGATTAGCTGCTCTTTAGAAACACCGGCAACTTTGGCGGGGATGACCGATGTTTTTCCCCGGACAATTGCGCGAAGTGCGGAAAGCACCGCGTAATCCCCGCCGTGTTCGATCTGCACGAATTCATCGGCAATACCGGCTGTGTCAGTCCTGCGGGTATCGACTACGATCACTGTGCGGTCCCGCTGGGCATCCGGGACAAAGAAGCCGGTGGCATACGTGGTATACCGGCTCATGTGGCGGGGGTGTGCTTCTATCGGGTTGCACCCCCAGTAGATGATCACGTCCGCCCGGTTCTTCACCTGCCCGAGCGTGCAGCCGGGATGACCGACTTCCTGAGCAAACCCTTCAACCCCGACCAGTTGTTCGCAGTCTTGCTTCGTGCGCTAGGTCGGCGGGATGATTAGTAGAGGGCGCGCAGGTGAGTGGCTGCAGCAGTTGCGAAAGCAGTCGATGGGTACGCTTTGTCCTGTGACGGCAATGGGCACTTATGCAAAGTCCTCGATTATGGAAAGTAGCTGAGGTAGCTGGCGTAAAAAGGTAGGTGGTAGTGGGTTTGGCAGCGGTTGATGCTGCCAAGCGCTCGACATAATTTCTGCGGTCATCTGAAGTAGCGGTTTCACGTCAGGAGGCCGTTATGAACCACACCACTACGCACCGTGCTGCGTCAAGCACGCGTCTACCGAGCACCTGACTCGCTGATCGATTTCCTGAAAACGCTGTGATTATGTGAAGCACGAAATTCTTGCTTGCCGCTGCTCGTCAGCGCCAAGCAAGCGTTCCTGCTTGCTAATTTCCATAATCGAGGACTTTGCATAAGTGCCCTGAAGCGACAGATGACGGATTCATTACCACTGGCAGCTCACTGATCATAAAGCTGTCGTCCACGAAAATCGGATGCCGGCCTGTTTGATGCCATGATCCTGATAGGACGGCCAGTCCAGCAGGAGATTATTCGGCCAAGTAACGATGTACTAACGCCTGCATGATGCTGCGCATCCTATCGTGCGGTGCCTCGGCGATTTCAGTGTAAAGCTCATGGGCGATTGCCTCGAAGCCACGGAATACGATGGGATCGAAATGGGTTCCACTGCTTTGACGCATGATATCGAGCGCCTGCTCAAGCGAAAATGGCTCTTTGTAGGGTCTGCGCGTGGTCAGAGCGTCAAACACGTCGGCCACCGCAAAAATACGTGCCTCCAGTGGAATGTTTTCGCCGACCAGTCCAGTGGGGTAGCCGCTGCCATCGTATTTCTCATGATGAAATTCAACGACGCTCACGGCTTCGCTGAGCCAGGGCGAACGGCGCACAATGTCGGCACCGATGCTCACATGCGTCTTCATGATGGCAAATTCTTCTGCCGTGAGTTTGCCGGGCTTGAGCAGGATGCTATCCGTAATGCCAATCTTGCCGACATCATGGACAAAGGCCCCGACAATGAGAATGCGGATCTGATTTACGCTGATGCCAAGTTTTTCAGCCAGCCGCAAGGCGTAGATCGTGACGCGATAATTGTGGCTGTCCGTGTCGGAATCTCGAAATGCGACCGCATTGCCCAGCACCTCCAGCAGCGACAGGTTCCCTTCAATGACCCGCCGGGTCTGTGATGCGTGTTCCCGCTGCATGTAGAGAATAATGGGAAAGACCACCAGCAGGGACGCCATCACGGAGCCGACGGCAACCAGGATCGCACCCATGCTGTCCTCCTGCATCTCGGACATCACGGGATCCGGAACCACGTAGATGCCCTTGAGGGAACCGATGATTTCCGAACCGTCACGCACGGGAACCACCGTAATGATGGTCATGCGACCGCCATGAGTGCTCTGGTCGTAGAACGGCTCCGAGGTCAATTTGGTCGCTTCCGCCCGTGCCCACAACTTTGCAGTAACCAGTGAAGCCCGCTCATTGATTTCCTGCACGATCTCCTGCCCCGATTTGTCGTATATCTCGACAGAGACAAACTGGTCGAGAATCCGTTTCGCGACCTGATGGAGATCTAACAGGGTAGTTTCTTGGCGGTAGTAACGTTTAAGGTCATCGGGGGTCAACTGTCTGGCATCGTGAATAGCGTCCGCCAGGACACGCTCTTCAAGACGCCCCGTTTCGAAATGCCATACCGCAAAGCCAATCAGCAAGGAAAGCGGCAACCAGGCCATGAGTAGGCGCATGGCCGTTATCCGGGCAGCAGATCGTGGCGACAGTGTCGCCAATACGGTTTTCATGGGCGCTTTTGACCATTGGTATATTCACAGTTGATTTTTAGATCATACCTTACCAATCGTCTCCGCCGGCACCACCTGAATTGTCGTCCCATGAACCGCTATCGCTGATACCAAAGTCGCTGCCCCCCATGTCATCGCCGCCGCCTAACCTCGCACGTACTCGGATTGTTCATCCCGCTACGCAGATGACGCGCATGGGAGTAATCTTTCGCAATGAGAAAAATTGATGATACGGCGCTGCTGCCATTAGCTTTCAGCTAGATAGGACTAACCGAAGTGGATGAGCTAAAGGCAATTGAATCGATGGGCTTCACGCTACCTGGCCCCGCCTATCTATTCGGCGCTATCCTGTTTGGCATCATAGGATATGCCGCCTACCGGTATGGCAAAAAGGCGTCGCTCACCACCACCAAATGGATTGGCGTCGCCCTGATGCTCTATCCCTATCTGATTGCCGAGACCTGGCTGTTGTATGCCGTTGGTACGGGCTTGTGCGTCAGCTTGCTTGTGTTGCGCCGATAATTTGCTGCGTAACCCAGCGGCATCACGCTTCTGGCATGTCGAAGAAATGGCCCTTAACCCGCACTGAGCGGCCACGAAACAGCGCAACCAACTTGCCATGTTGGTTAGTTACCTCGATATCGTAGATACCGCTACGCCCTCCCTGCTGGCGGACATGAGCGGTCGCGGTCAAGTCATCCGCCAGGAAAGCCGGGGCCAGGAAGTTGATATCCACCCCGCCGGCAACCGCCCGGTGATTATCTGAATTGCAGGCGTAGGCAAAGGTCGAATCAGCGACAGCGAAAATGAACGCGCCATGACAAGTGCCGTGGCTATTGACCATGTCCTGCCTGACTTTCATGCGCAGTGTGGCAGCACCCGGGCCGACGGAAACGATCTCCACGCC
>JBAXSA010000368.1:0-3229 GCA_037130945.1 Pseudomonadota bacterium
GTGGCCCGGGAGCATTTGCGGGCTGCGGCCCCGCGTTATCTGCTGATCAATGCCGGTAACGCCAACGCCGGTACTGGTACACAGGGTCTGGCCGATGCCCGTGCCACCTGCGCCCTAGTGGCAAAACTGACGGGTTGCGAGGTTACCCAGGTGCTGCCCTTTTCGACCGGGGTGATTGGCGAATATCTGCCATTGGCCCCCTTCGAGGCCGCGTTGCCGGGGGCGCTTGCGGCACTCTCTGAACAGGCCTGGCCAGCGGCGGCACGCGCCATCATGACCACCGACACCGTCCCCAAGCGGGTGTCCCGGACTTTTGAGGTGGGCACACGCCAAGCCACCCTCACGGGGATCGCCAAGGGTGCCGGCATGATTTGCCCGGACATGGCGACGATGCTGGCTTTTTTGGCCACCGATGCGGCTGTGATACCGGCACTCTTGCAGCAATGCCTGGAACGGGCGGTGGCGTCATCTTTCAACGCCATCACCGTCGACGGCGACACCTCGACCAACGATGCTTGCGTGCTGGTGGCGACGGGTTGCCTGGGATCCCCCATCGAACACGCCGAAGATCCCAGCTACGCCGCCCTGGAGAATGCGGTGAAGACGGTCTGCCAGTCGCTGGCACGAGCCATCGTCCGGGACGGCGAGGGGGCCACCAAGCTGGTGACCCTGGCCGTGCGGGGGGCCACCTCGGTGGGTGAGGCGCGTCAGGTGGCCTATACGATTGCTCACTCGCCGCTGGTCAAAACCGCCCTGTTTGCCTCCGATCCCAACTGGGGCCGGATTCTTGCCGCCATCGGCCGGGCCGGTCTGTCCGAACTCGCCATCGACCGGGTCGAGGTCTGGCTTGATCGCGTGTGCATTGTCCGTGACGGTGGCCGGGCTCCGGATTATACCGAGGCCTTGGGTCGCGAGGTGCTGGCAAAATCCGAGTTCACCATCGGGGTGAATCTTGGCCGTGGCGAGGCCGAGGCCGAAATCCTGACCTGCGATCTTTCGATCGATTACGTCCGCATCAACGCCGAATATCGTACTTAGGCATTAGGCATTAGAAATCATTGGGGTGATGGCATGACTCACACCGGCCTCCGCGAATCCAGGGTATGGAAAAACCTGACCTCACGACTCGTCCTATCCCTGTTCGCAATGCTGGGGTTGATCCTGTTGGAAGGCTGTGGCGATTCCGCACCCGTAGCACCCGTCCGCACCCTGACCCTGGGGGTCTATACCACACCGCGCGAGGTCTATGGCCGGGCAATTCTGCCTGCCTTCCAGCGTTACTGGAGGGACAAAACCGGTCAAACAGTACGCTTTCAAGCATCCTATCTGGGTAGCGGTGCCCAGGCCCGGGCCATTATCGGTGGCTTTGAGGCGGATGTCGCAGCGTTGTCCCTAGAAGCCGACATTGA
The DNA here is from genome assembly GCA_037130945.1 of Pseudomonadota bacterium. Classification (GTDB taxonomy): domain Bacteria; phylum Pseudomonadota; class Gammaproteobacteria; order Chromatiales; family Chromatiaceae; genus JBAXSA01. The sequence goes on from JBAXSA010000368.1 coordinate 1,410, forward strand.
CAGGATTGCCGAGGCCGGGCTCATCACCCATGACTGGAAGGCCGGTTCGACCAGGGGCATGGTGACTCGCTCAATCGTTGTTCTCGCCGTGCGCCAAGGCAATCCCAAGGCCATCCAGGACTGGGATGACCTGCGCCGGCCCGGTATCAATGTCCTGACCCCCAATGTCCGCACCAGCGGCGGCGCGATGTGGAACCTCTCCGCCCTATACGGTGTCGCCTGGCGCGGCCGAACTTCGGTTTCCGGTGGCGATACCGGAGCGGCGGAGCAATTTCTGGTCGAGGTTCTAAAAAACGTCAGCATCATGGACAAGGGAGCCCGTGAGTCGCTCATCAGTTTCGAGAAGGGCTTGGGCGACGTCGCCCTTACCTATGAGAACGAGGCCATGATGGGCCGCCTGTCAAACCAGACCTACGAGTATCGGGTACCCCATTCCACGATTCTGATTGAAAATCCGGTAGCGGTGGTGGATCGCTACGCCGACCCGCATGGCAACCGGGATCTGGCCGAGGCCTTCGTGCAATTTCTCACCACCCCCAAGGCCCAACGCGCCTTTGCGGATTACGGCCTGCGTCCCCTGGACGAGGTCGTGGCGCAAGAGGTTGCCGGACGTTTCCCGCCGGTCGAGGATCTCTTCACGATCCGCGATTTAGGGGGCTGGCCCGAGGTGATGAAGACCTTGTTTGCTCCCGGTGGCCTGTATGATCGCGCCCTGACCAGGGCCAAGAGCCCGCCCTGATGCGGATGGGCGCGGCCCTGCAACCTGGTGTCGCGGGTGTCATCGTCCGTGGCGGGGTGTTGATCTATGTGGCCATTCTGATAGCACTGCCATTGGCCGGCCTGGTGTGGCATGGGCTCTCGGGTGGCCCCATGGGGCTGTGGCGGGCCTTCACCCCGGCCGCCCGCGACGCTCTGACCCTGACCCTCTGGACGGCGGCGCTGATGGCGGCGATCAACGCCCTGATGGGCACGGCCACAGCCTGGTTGCTGGCGCGCTACTTATTTCCCGGGCGCGGCCTGCTGTCGGCCCTGGTCGATCTGCCCTTTGCCATTCCCACCCTGGTCACTGGCATCATGCTGGTGTTGCTGTTTGGGCCCCAGAGTCCGGTGGGCGGCTGGCTGGCCCCTCAGGGGGTAGCCATCGCCTTTGCCTGGCCGGGTATGGTGCTGGCGCTGCTGTTCGTCACCCTGCCGTTTGTCGTGCGGGCGGTTGAACCCGTCCTGCTCGAACAGGATCCGGCGGAAGAAGAAGCCGCCCACACGCTGGGTGCCGGGCACTTGACCGTCTTTTGGCGGATCCTGCTGCCACCCATGGCTCCGGCCATTCTGTCCGGCACCATTCGCTCCTATGCTCGGGCCCTGGGTGAGTTTGGTTCCATTGTGGTGGTGTCAGGGAATATCCCGCATCGAACTCTCACCGCCCCCATCTACCTCTTTGGCGAGATTGAGGGAGGACGACCAGAGAGTGCCGCCGCGATCTCGCTGGTTCTGCTGGCGATTGCCATCGGGCTGACCTTTACCGCCCGCGCCATTGAACGGCTGATGGGGTTGAGCCAGGTCTCATAAAAAGTAGTTTGCAAAAAAATGTCGTAATGTCGTAATGTCGTACAGTGATTTCACGCTAAAAAAAGCCAAAGAGGAATTTAGGCTGAATGTCGTCGAGGATCAGGATTTGTTTTCCAAAATACCGGAAATACCCATTAGCGAATACCTGTCAGTCACCTTAAATTACAATGTGCCTCTTGCGATGGCGGTCGGAACCGAAAAAGCCCGTTCGGAGTTCATCATTTCAAATGTTTTGCTTGAAGTCAGAAAAATAC
>JBAXSA010000369.1:0-3225 GCA_037130945.1 Pseudomonadota bacterium
GTGCTGGTGAGCGGCGAGGATGATCGCATTCTGAAAATGGCCGAGCGGCTGGCCCGCGCCCATCGCCTGAATATACTCGGCACCCTGAACAAACCGGTACAACCCGAGGCGCTCGGGAAACTGCTGGATTGCTGGCGTAACCCGGAGATGACACCCTCATGAACCCACTGGATCACACCGCTGCTCCGCCGGGGGGAGAGGATTTGAGTGTTCCATGCGGCTTCCCGATTGTTGGCATGGGTGCCTCGGCCGGGGGTCTGGAGGCCTTCGAGCAGTTCTTCCGGCAGGTGCGCCCCGATTCCGGCATGGCCTATGTGCTGGTGCCGCATCTGGATCCCGGCCATGCCAGCCTCCTTACCGAGATCCTGCAACGCAGCACCAGCCTGCCAGTGGTCGAGGCCGAGGATCAGGTACCCGTGGCACCCAACCACGTCTATATCATCCCGCCCAACCGCGACATGGGGATCTTCCACGGTGCCCTGCAACTGAGCCTGCCCGAGTTACCACGCGGACAACGCATGACGATTGACGCCTTTTTCCGCTCGCTGGCGGAAGACCAGGGTGACCGGGCCATCGGCATCATCCTCTCCGGCACCGGCACCGACGGTACGCTGGGATTGCGTGCCATCCTCGGCAACGGCGGTTTTTCCCTGGTGCAGGAGCCGACCACAGCCAAGTTCGATGGCATGCCGGCCAGCGCCATCCAGGCCGGTTATGCCACCCAGATTCTGCCCGTGGAAAAGATGCCCCAGGCGCTACAGACCGGCCTGCACCGGCTGTTGATACCCTTTGAATTGCCGCCGGATCCCGCAGCGATGAGTGGCATGACCCGGATCCTGGCGCTGTTGCGAAGCCACACCGGACACGACTTTTCCCTCTATAAAAAAAACACCATTGTCCGGCGCATCGAGCGGCGCATGTTACAACACGACATTGCCGACCCGACGGTGTATGTCCGCTATCTCAAGGAGCAGCCGGCCGAACTAAAAATCCTGTTCCGGGAACTGCTGATCAACGTCACCCAATTCTTCCGCGACCCGGCGGCCTTTGTGGCGATCCAGCAGGAGATCCTGCCGCGATTGTGTGCGGATCGGCCGGAGGGTGCCCCGTTCCGCGCCTGGGTGGCGGGCTGCGCCAGCGGCGAGGAGGCCTATTCCCTCGCCATGCTGCTGCGCGAGTTCATGGATGAAACCCAGCAGGATTTCAAGGTTCAGATCTACGCCACCGACCTCGATGACGAGGCCATTGCCGTCGCCCGTGCCGGCGTCTATCCGCCCAACATCGCCCAGGATGTCGAACCGGAGCGGCTGCGCCGTTTTTTCAGCAAGGAGGAGGCGGGCTACCACGTCAAGAAGACCCTCCGCGAGATGGTGGTGTTCGCCATCCAGAATGTCATCAAGGATCCGCCCTTCACCCGCCTGGATCTCCTCTGCTGCCGCAACCTGATGATCTATCTGGAACCGGCGTTGCAGAGCCGCCTGATCCCGATGTTCCACTATGCGCTCAAGCCGGACGGGGTGTTGTTCCTCTCGCCCTCGGAGAGTATTGGCAATCATACCGAGCTATTTGCGGCACAGAATCGCTCGTGGAAGCTCTACCGTGCCCTCCATTCGCGGGGTTCGACTCAAGGGATACTGACGGATCGCCTGCCCTGGGTCGCGAACAGCGGCGTTAAGGCACCGCATGAGGTCATGAATAAACCCAAGGTCACCAATTTTTCCGAACTGGCCCGGCGGGCCTTGCTCCAGTTCTACGCGCCCGCCTCGGTGGTCACCGACCCGCTGGGCAACCTCCTCTATGTGCATGGCGATACCGGCCCCTACCTGCGTCCGGCACCCGGCCAGGCCACTCTCAATGTAGTCGACATGGCCTGTGACGGCCTGGCATTGGCATTGCGCGCCGCATTACAGGCGGCCACGAACCAGGGCGTGCCGACCCTGAATCAGACCGTTTCGGTCAAGATCGGCGGCCACTTTCAGACCGTCCGTCTTAGCGTGCGGCCTCTGCCCGCCCCGGATGCCGACGAGGGGCTGCTGATCAGCTTTCAGGCGGCGGAGAGGGCGCAGCTAGCGCCACCCGCCAGAGCCCGGCGCAGCCAGCGAATCAACCGGCTCTCGGCACACTCGCGCATCGCGGAACTGGAGCGCGAACTGATCTACAGGCAGGAAAACCTCCAGGCCACCCTCGAGGCCTACCAGGCGTCCAACGAGGAATTACAGTCCACAAACGAGGAAATGCAGTCCACCAACGAGGAAGTGCAGTCTACCAACGAGGAACTGGAAACCTCCCGGGAGGAACTGCAATCCGTCAATGAAGAACTGCAAACGGTGAACGCCGAATTGCAGGCCAAGATCGAGCAACTGATCAACATGCAGAACGACATGAAGAATCTGCTCGAAAACACCTACATGGGCACGATCTTCCTCGACGAGCGCCTGGTGATTCGCCGTTTCACGCGGGAAGCGTCGCGGGTCTACTGCCTGGTCGCCACGGACGTGGGCCGGCCCCTGGCCAACATCAAATCCAACCTCGAGGGCGAGGATCTGCTGGCCGTGGCCCACACCGTCCTTGAGACCCTGCTTCCCTCCGAACGGGAGATTCGCACGCTGGAGGGACTCTGGTATCTGGCACGCATCCGGCCCTACCGGACACTCGACAACGTCATCATGGGCGTGGTGATGACCTTTACCGACATCAGCGCACTCGTCAAGGCCAAAACCGCCAAGGCCGAAGCCGAGCGGGTGATGCGGGAACTCGCCGAGGCTATTGTCAACACGGTGCGGGAACCGCTTCTGGTGTTGAACGGTGCCTTGCAGGTGGTCACCGCCAGCCGTTCGTTCTACCGCGATTTTCAGGTGATCCCGGAAGACACCCTGGGCCGCCTGATCTATGATCTCGGCAATCGCCAATGGGATATCCCCGCCCTGCGGGAGTTGCTGGAAGATATCCTGCCTCGCAACCAGAGTTTCGAGGGCTATCGGGTCGAGCATGACTTCCCCGGCATCGGCCGACGCCAATTGCTGCTCAACGGCCGCCGCCTGATCGCCAAGGCCGATGATCCGCCCCTGATCCTACTGGCGATGGAGACCATCCCGACGGATGCGGGGCAAGCCTTGTGAACAGGAAACGCGCTCTCACGCCCTTGCCATTAAGGCATGCTGCGGAAGTGGAGCTTGCCAACATGCCGCCCGCCGAGTCTTCACCACGATCCATGGCTGAACTGCT
>JBAXSA010000370.1:0-3221 GCA_037130945.1 Pseudomonadota bacterium
CTGCCACCGCACCAGGGCCTCCACTCCGCTGAGGGTACCGCTGTGAGTATCCACCTGGGGTTGGTACACAAGGAAAAACTGCCGCTCCCGCATGGCGTGACGGAGTTCAATGGTTAGCATCAGCTTTCGATCCAGTTCCATGCTCATGCTTTTGGCGTAGAACTCGAAGCCGTTGCGCCCCTGCTGCTTGGCCCGGTACATGGCTGTGTCCGCCGCCTTGATGAGATCGACGGGGAGCGTGGCATCCTCGGGATAGCGGCTGATGCCAATACTGGCTGTGGGCACCAGTTCGTGGCCATCCAGATAGACCGGCACGGCCAGGCTGCCCAGCAGGCGTTTTATGGCCTCGGCCACTGCCCGGTTATCCCCGGCACCTTCCAAGGCCAGGATGAATTCGTCGCCACCCCAACGTGCCAGGGTGTCCTGCTTGCGAGTAGCAGCCAACAGACGCTCCACCACCGCTTTAAGAAACAGATCACCGATGGCGTGGCCCAAAGTGTCATTGATGATCTTGAAACGGTCTAAATCAATAAATGCCACCACCACATCGAATCCCCCGCGCCTGCCGCGTTCCAGGGTCTGGGTCAGTTGTTCGGTAAAGCTTAGGCGGTTGGGCAGCCCGGTCAGGGTGTCGTGGTTCGCCATGTGGTAGAGCTTGTCCTCGGCCTGTTTGGCCTTGGAAATGTCGGAAAAGACCGCGACATAATTTTGAACTCGGCCCGCCACGTCGAGAATGGCGGTAATACTGCCCAACTGGGGATACATCTCGCCATTCTTGCGCCGGTTCCATATCTCCCCTTTCCAGCAGTGATCCTCGCGTAGCCGACGCCAGAACTCCTGGAAAAAAAGCGACGTATGGACGCCGGAATTGAGAATCTTCGGAGTACGTCCCACGGCTTCCTCGGCCGAATAACCCGTGATCTCGGTAAAGGCCCGATTGACCGAGGTGATGTGGCCATTGGAGTCGGTAACCACCACGGCTTCCGTGGCCTGATCGAGAATGACCTCGGTAGTGGCCCCGATTTTAGGCGCGGTCTCGCTAAATACAATGACACTGCCGATGACACTCCCCTTTTCCATCAAGGGGCTGGTGACATAGTTCAACCAGAGCGGTGGTTGTCCTGCGGCCTTGAACAGGGGGTGTTCGCCTTGCCGGGTCTCACCATCGCGCAGGGTCGCCAGAAACGGCCGGTGTCCCTGGGGAAAGGGGCAATAACCCTCGCCCGCCTTGCCACAAAACACCTCGCAACAATGGGCGCCGGTCAAATGCCGTTCGGCGCCGCCCAGCATCTTGAAGGCGGACTCGTTGGCATAAACCACGATCCCCTCGCTATCGAGGCTGAGCAGGGCTTCTCCCGCCGACTCCAGGATTCTTGTGTTACGGCGATGAACCTCCTCGATCGCCAGTTGGTAGCAATACCGCTGGGTCACATCGCGGGCGTTCAGGACAATCTCGTCTTCGCCTTGGCGGCCCAAGGTATGTTTAAGCGTCGCCTCAACCCACAGTACCTTTCCATCCGGTCGCCGACCCCGCGCTACCGTGGTGACCATGGCACCCAGGGGGGCGAGATCCGACAACAAGCGTTGAATCTTCCCTTGCTCGTCGTCCAGTGTCTCGTCCAGGGCAACCCCGAGGATTTCGGTACTGTCCCGGCCCAGGAGTTCAAGACAGGCGGGCGAGGCAAAGTGAAAACGGCCCGTCAGATCCAGGCGGGCAATCATGTCGGTGGAGTTTTCAGCCAGTAACCGGTAACTCTCCTCGCTATTCCTGAGCGCCTTCTGGGTCATCACCTCGATGAGCGACAGAGAAAGCGAATGAGCGGCGTCGATTTCTACCTGGGACCAGGGCAGTGACTTGTCCCGATAGGTTTCGATCCAGGTCGCGAAGGACGATCGAGGCGACAACCGCACCCCGGTAGCGTCCCGCACGACCAGCTTGTCCGGCTTGCCGGCCCAGCGCAGGGTGCGCACTACGCTCGGGCGAAACCACATCACGAAATTGGCCATGTCGGCATCGAGAGGCGCCATCATCATGCCGCCCGTCAGCTCCTCCGGTGCCAATCCCGACGGATCAACCATCAGTTCAGCTAGGCTTTCGGCATGAAACACGGACGCCATGACACCGTTCCGCAACCCTTCCAGGAGTCGGTCAATCACCGGTTCCCGGGGTACCTCTCCCAGTTGAAGACGCTGCCCGTCGATGGCGACAATGGCGCCGGTACTTTTCGCCAGACCCAGAAATTTATCTTTTAGAACCTGAATGACGGCATTCAGATCGCTGGATCGACGAATCAGGTCGGTCATTTCGTAAAGCAGATCGCGAATCCGGCCATTGAGGACAGCGCGCTCGGCATTGTCGATATTGAGTAGTTTGAGAGACACCACGCGACCGATGAACTCGTCCAGTTCGCGGGCCCGGAGACTCACATACTTGGGCGAGAAGTGATGACAAGCCAGTAGGCCCCAAAGTTGGTTGTTTTGCACCAGGGAAATGCTGAGACTGGCCCGGACACCCATGTGGCGCAGGTAGGTGACGTGTACCGGAGACAGGCTTCGCAACCAGGAGTAGCTGAGATCCAGGGGAGGGCCGTCAGTCTGATGGATGGGCACTGGTTCGGCATCCACATTGGCAATCAGGCGCACCAGATTCCGGGTGTAGAGCGCTCGCGCTTGGGGCGGGATGTCGGAGGCCGGGAAGTGATTGCCAAGATAGGAACTCGCCATGTCAACCTTGCTTTCGGCGATAACCTCGCCATCCCAATTGCTGTCAAAGGCGCTCACAGACATGGTCCGATGGCCCGGCGCATAGAGGCCCGCTTTTTTCGTCACATCCTCGAAAGTGCCATCGCCGCGATTGCGATATAAAATATTGAATTACGGCTCGTAAGAGAGCGGGCCTGGATAAGGGGCAGGTGACCCGGGCGGGAGTTTCACCGCGGGATCATAAACCAGATAGTTCGCCACAAACAGGTCCAACAATCCATCCCCATCGAAATCCAGAAACGTTGCCGAGATGCCCGCGTGTTTGGTGATGAGGCCTGCTTTCGTAGTTACGTCCGTGAAAGTGCCATCTCCTTGGTTATGGTAAAGGATGAGGCCGCCAAAATTCACCACCAGCAAATCCGCGTGGCCATCGTTGTCATAATCGGCGGCGGCGGCAGTGGTGCCGAAGCCCCAACCTTCCACGCCAGCCTTTTTAGTTGTATCCTCAAAAGTGCCAT
>JBAXSA010000371.1:0-3212 GCA_037130945.1 Pseudomonadota bacterium
GGCTTCGGGAGGCTCGCTTCGCTTCTCGTACCCCCTCCCCCCATCATTCCCCCCCCCGGAGAATTCCCATGACAAACCTCCACCGCTGGTTTTTTTTGCTCATCCTCTCAATCGGGCTGGCCGCCTTCTTCCCTACTGCCCACGCCACTGGCATCAACGACACGGGCATTACCATCTGCTTCAACGCCACCCCAAATGGCCTCCCCTGCCCAGTAGCGGGTTTTCCGGGCCAGGATGCCGAATATGGCACCAACCGCTTTGATTTTACGAAGCTCGATGCCAATGGCAACGTTCTGCCAGCCATCGCCACCAATCACGCCTGCGTGAGGGATAACGTCACAGGCCTTACTTGGGAAGTAAAAACCGCAGACGGCGGTATTCGCGATCAGAGATGGACGTACACTTGGTACGACTCCAGTGCGCCCGGCGGCAATCCAGGCACCACCAGCGGCGGCACCTGTCACGACACGGGCTGGTGTGATACCGAGAAATTTACCCAGGATGTCAACGCTGCTGGCTTGTGTGGCTCTCGGGCTTGGCGCATGCCCAACCCGAAAGAACTGGCTGGTATTGTCGATTACAGCATTCCTTATCCCGGCCCCACCATCGATACTGGCTATTTTCCAAATACGCTGTCCACTTGGTTCTGGACATCATCCTTGTATGCTGATGTTTCGGGTGGTGTCGCGTGGTATGTCAGCTTCGACGCAGGTGGTGTCCGCTCCGACAGCCATCTTGCCAGCGCCGCCGTTCGGCTTGTGTACGGCGGACAGGCGTTTACTTCTTTGATTTCTAACGGCGATAGCACAGTGACCGATAATTCTACGGGCCTGATGTGGGCGCAATGCAGCGAGGGCCTAAGTGGTGCTGGTTGTGCGACGGGCAGTGCTAGATTGATGACGTGGGCTGATGCCCTGACTACCGCCAAGAATTCTCGTCTGGGTGGTTATAGCGATTGGCTCCTGCCCAATGCTAAAGAATTACAATCCATAGTTGATTACAGTGTTTTTTCACCCAGCATAAATAGTGTCAAATTTCCGAATACCCCGTCCAATCTTTTCTGGACATCGTCCTCGCGGGACTATTCGACTTTAGCGTTGCTTGTCGGCTTCAACAGCGGTGGTTTCGCCATCGACCAACGCCATTACGGCTACGGCGTTCGGCTCGCGCGGGCGGGACAGGCTTTTGCCTCTTTTGATTTAAACGTCACCAAAGGGGGAATCGGCAGTGGAACCGTGACCAGCAATCCCACGGGAATCAACTGCGGTTCCACCTGTTCTGCGATTTTCAGTAGCGGTAGCACGGTAACGCTGACTGCTAATCCTGCCACTGGTATCTTCAGCGGGGATTGTTCTGGCACAGGGACTTGCACGGTGAGCATGGCTGCGGCCAAGAATGTCACAGCGACCTTTGCTGCTGTGTCAACCACCTTCGCCCTCTCGATCAGCAAGGTCGGAAACGGCACGGTAACAAGTGGCAATGGTAGCATCAACTGTGGTAGCGGTTCCGGCTGTTCAGCTAGTTTCACCGGTGGTGCCAGTGTGACGCTGACAGCCAGTCCATCGACTGGCTTGTTTAGCGGGAGTTGTACGGGAGTCGGCAGTTGCGTTGTTAAGATGGATGCATCTAAGACTGTGACAGTAACTTTTGGCGGGGATTCCGTCGTGTATCTAATTACCCTCTACTATCAATCCATTCTGGGTCGTGCCCCTGAGCCGTCTGGCTTGAGCTTTTACCAGACCAACATTGCCAATGCAAAAGCATTAGGGGATGTTAAACCCGCATTTCGTCAAATGGGTTCCGACTTCTTCAATAGTCCGGAATATTTGAATAGAAAGACCAGTAATACAGAATACGTCACAAACCTTTATAAAACCTTTTTGCTGCGTGACCCGGGTAGTACTGAAGTGCAGTTTTATCTGGATCGGCTCGCGAAAGGAGAATCGCGTAATACTTTCATTACCGATTTCACCAATTCTCCAGAATTTGATAAGTTCATGAAGAATCTGGGTTTTTAAACGAAAGGGCTCGTGACGGAGAAACCGTATCTCCCCCAATAAGGGCTGACTATTACCCGCAATATGCCGAAGACGAACGGGTTTTTCAGGCGGCCCGCCAGAGTGAATTCGCTCTCGTCAGCTCCGTCGCCATGAGGTATGCCGTTTTTCTGGGCAAGACAAGCGCGTGAACAGTATCCATTCGGACTCATCCCGACGATTAGTCGATTCCCTGCCGGATGATCTGCGCCAGTTATGCGTCGAGTGGCTGGCAGCGCAGCCCTTGCCATGGGAGAACGCGCATCGCTTGTGGCAGCGCCTGCGTATTGAATGGAACTACAACTCCAATCACCTCGAGGGCAACACGCTGACCTATGGCGAAACCTTGGTGCTACTGATTCACGGGCGCACGCGGGGCGAACACCTGATGCGCGAGTACGAGGAAATGCAAGGCCATGATGTGGCCATTGAGCTGGTGCGTTCATGGGTAAGAGAGGATCGTCTCCTGACGGAGGGCGACATTCGCGATCTGAATCGCGTCCTGCTCAAGGAAGGTTTCTGGCGAGTGGCACAGACGCCGGATGGTGAGCCGACACGCAAATGGATCGAACCGGGCCGCTACAAGACCCAACCCAATCATGTCTTGACCGCGACCGGGGAATTGTTCCACTTTGCCATGCCGGAGGAGACCCCGGCTCGCATGGGCCGTTTCCTGCACTGGCTGCGGCAAGAGTGGGAAAATCCAACGCTGGGACTGCTACGTTTGCTCTCCCGGGGGCATGACGAATTCATTCGTATCCATCCCTTTGATGATGGCAATGGGCGGGTGGTTCGCCTGCTGTTGAATTATGGGCTATTGCGCATCGGGTTGTTGCCACTGGTAATCAAGAGCCGGGAGCGGCGGCGCTATCTTGATGCCATCGCGTTCTCCGATGCCGGTGATTCTGGGCCCCTTGAAGCGTTTCTTTCGGACTGCCTGGCGTGGTCGTTGCGGTTGGGATTGGAGGCCAGGTCGCGCCTGATCGAACTCCAATCCGGCGTGGAATAGAGAGCAGGCCAGGCCGAGAGATCCCCCCGCAAGCTCTGAAAACGTGCGGCTAGATCGGCATGGACGAAGGGCAGGGCGACTTGCGGATCGGGTTTGCGTGCCCAACACCAGGGGCCACCAGCGTAAAGTCGCGCAAGTAGGCACCACGGGAAGCCCAGGAAATGAGC
>JBAXSA010000372.1:0-3208 GCA_037130945.1 Pseudomonadota bacterium
CAACGATTGGGACCATAAACTGGGTATTGCTCCAAGCCCGCTGATGGATGCGAACCAGTTGCGCGAATGGCAGGCGGCGGGTCATGAGATCGGCTCGCATACCTACGATCATCTCAAGCTCAATCAGTTGTTGCCTGACGAAGTGCGGCATCAACTGGTGACATCCAGGCAAACGTTGGAAGATCAGTTCGGGCAGAGGGTGACGGGATTTTGCTACCCCTATGGCGGATGGCGTCCTGATTTGGGTGCGGCTGTGGCGCAAGCGGGCTATCTTCATGCCACCACCACGCGTCACGGTCGAGCGCGCTTAGGGGAAGATCATTTGGCTTTACCGCGCGTGCACATGACGGCCAACACGGGGGTCTTGGGCTTACTCAAGCGCGTGTACACGGGTTATGAAGACCGCCGCGGGAAACGTAAGCAGCGCCGAGATGCCCTTCGCGCTGCTTAGTCAGCAGATATGTGAATCTGTGGTTCGAGACCGTAAACTCATGACTCGACTTTTTTCAGCTCAGCGACCCCAAACAACCCCCCATGCCCCCTATCCAGCGACACCTTCAAGCATTCAGCGCCATTCTGCTGTCCGTTCCCTTGATCGGTTCCGCGGCCAACCATGTCTTCAAGTGGGCCAAGCCGCCGATGAGTGATGGCTCGCGTGGCGCACAGATGTGGGAACTGATCCGTGACGGTGGCCTGATGGACTGGCTTGCGGTGGGGCACTTGGTGCTTGGCATCCTGCTACTCGTGCCACGCACACGTTTCGCGGCGGGACTGATGCAATTACCGATCACGATCGGCATCGTCGCGTTCAACGTGACGATGTTCCCGCGGGGCATCCCACTTGCAATTGGAATGCTCGTAGTGAATCTCGGCGTGGTATTGAAGCTGCGCGACCTTCGCCGCATGCTGGCGCCGTCAGCCGACTGACCGCTGCGGCGCGAGTACTGTTACAAGCGAGAAATCACGACGATTGCACCACTCATGGCAAGCATCAGCGTCGCCGGAACGTACTTCACCACGCCATCGCCCACCTTCAGGTGCATGGCAACCGCGCCCAACATGAGTACGACAACCACTGCCGCCGCAGGCAGCACAACCGGCGGATACCACAGCCCCACCAACAGCTCCACGCCGCAGATGACCTTCAGGCCGCCGACGATGTAGAACATCGGTGCAGGTAGCCCATAGGTTGCGAACTCTTCCTTCAGGTTCTTCGCCTCGCCGCCGCGGTAGGCGGTGGTGCTCCCCCGACGCAGCAGCCACACATTTAAGAGACCGAGGCCGACGATGACTTGGAGAATGGAGCTGATGAGAGGCATCATTCCAACAGGATATACGGTGACCGGAGTCCTCGTCGGGGCTAGGATGGTTCCCTCACCCCTCGATGCAGACCGCCTTTGAAATCGCCCGCGCACTCTCGGCCATCGCATTCCTCTTCTATGGGATCGTCTGCCTCTCCACAGCGCATATGAAAGTGGAGTTTGAGCGCTACGGACTTGCTCAGTTCCGCGTCTTGGTCGGGGTATTGGAGTGCCTGGGGGCGCTCGGACTGCTGGTGGGCTATTTCAACCGCCCCGTGCTTATTGTGGCCGCCGCTGGCCTTGCGCTCACCATGCTGTTGGGCATCGCTACGCGCATCCGTATCGGAGACTCGCTGGCTCGAACCCTTCCGGCGATCGTGCTGTTGATCCTGAACGCTTTCGTGCTTGGGGTGGCCATCACCTGACCGGGTCCCGCTCTTCGCAGCACAGGAAAGGCGAATGACTGTTCATGATCGGTTCAACGCGTACCTATCGAGCATTGTTGTTCGGTAAAAACATAGCCCTCATGCAATCGGTTCCCGGCATGCTGGTCCGGGCAGGTTTTGAGGTGGATGTCATCGCGCGCCGCCCCTTGCCCATATGGCCCAGTCAGTCCGTCCGACTGCACTACGTGCCCGATGCTTCCGCGCTGTTGCCCGCGGCCCTGGCCGCCATCCAGAAACCCTATGACCTGGTCATCCCTGCGGACGACGCGACCATCGGCCTCATCCTCGGCGCCGACATCCCCGATGCGCTGAAGCTCAAGCTGCTGCCCGTCTGCGGCGTGGAGCATTTCGGTCATCTCTACTCCAAGATCGGTCTGGCCAAAGCACTGCACGCCCACCGGATCACCTCGCCCGCTTACCGCATTGCACATCATCCGGACGATCTGCCCGACTGCGGCCGGGCACTGGGCTACCCGTTGATAGTGAAGGTGGATGCCTCGGGCGCTGGCAGTGGGGTGTACGAATGTCGCACGGAGGACGAACTGAAGCAACTCGGCGCAAAACCCATCGGCTTTCCGGTTCTGCTCCAGGAAAAGATCGAAGGTCAGTTGCTTGACCTCTCCGGCTTCTACCAAGCCGGGCAGCTCATCCACTTTGGCTACGCCACCATCCACGGCACGCAATCCGGCCCGTTCAGCCCTTCGTCCATGCGGCAATATCGGCAACTCAGCGAAGTCCCCGCCGAAGTTTTCGACGAACTGCAGGCCATCGGTCATGCATTGGGGCTCAATGGCTTCGCTAACCTTGGCTGTCTGCTGTCCCAACGGGATGGCAAACGGTATTACTTTGAAGCCGACACTCGACCGATCATCTGGAGCGATTACACCAAGTACATCGGCAACGACCTCGCTCTGGCCATTCGGAACTATTTCCAGTCCGGGACCACGCTCCGTCATCCGGTTCCGCGGAATGCGGATTACCCGGCCACCATGCACATGGTGTGTCCGCAACGGATGCCCGTTCACCAGTTGCTGCTCAACAGGCACCAAAGCTGGAAATGGTTTCGCCGGGAGGGACTGGGGTTTATGGCAAGGAAATTTGTGCTCAAGCTAGTGTCCCTCGTCCCGAAAAGCTTGCGGAGATAGGTAAGCACGGCGGCGTGCAGTATCAGTACGGTTCATTGGTTCTCAAAATCCACGGCGAACAATGCGATCAGTGAATGGCCATGATTTACTAGTGGACGAATATCATCCACCAAGTGGACGATTTACATAGTCGCCCACACCGGCGGTTCCGCCTCAAACGTCACGCGCTCTTTAGTCAGCGGATGGGTGAACGTGATGCGTTGCGCGTGCAGGCAGAGCGGGGCGTCGCCCACGGCGAGGGTTTGGGTTTCTCCAACAACGCCATCCGCCAGGTAGGCCGCGTCGCCAACGATCGGGAATCCAAGGTGCCAGAGAT
>JBAXSA010000373.1:0-3207 GCA_037130945.1 Pseudomonadota bacterium
TCCAGCCGGGCTTCGAGATCGCCGAGGGTGCGGCGGACGTTTTCGAGGTTGAGACGCACATCTTTCCCGGCGGCCTTGTCATCGGAGAGCTTGATAAAACGGTCAGACCAGTAATCAATCTCCTTGTTCAGGCGCTCGTTGACGGCGGCCAGGGTCTTGTCCACCTGAGCAATGCGGCGTCCGGCGACTTCATTGAAATGTTCCGGGACGAGGGTGGCCGTGGCGAGCGCAAGGGCGCGTTGCTCCAGGCCGCCACTGAGCCAGGGCGCGGTGAGTGCCTCAGCCAACAGAGGGAAGTCGGCGGACGGTAGCGGTTCGAGGTCGAGGTGCGGTGCCCAACCGGCAAAGGTGGCGCTACCATCGGGCAGAACCTGGATGAATTGCAGGCGCTTGGAAATCACCTGACCATCGCCAGATTTCACCTCGTGGGTGAGCAGGAAGAGCAACCAGGGCTGGTCGCCATCATTCGTAGGATCTACAAGCACCGCTCCCTGGCGTAACAGGTTGGCGTGCCGTTCCAGCACCAGATCGCTGAGGGCCAGCATGAGCGGGAAGCCAGGATGAATCAGGTTGGCAAAGACGAGCCCTGGGCGATCCAACGGGCGCACGGCGGCCTTGGTGAAGCAGACGCGCTCGTAGCGACGCAGGACAGGCGACAAATCGCGCCGATTGCGTCCAGTGATGAGACGGTCACGTTCGCGCAACTCGGCGGGAACATGCGTGATCTCGAAGCGGTCGGACTCGCGGGGATAAATGGATCCGCCGAGTGACTCGAAGGCTTTCAGGAAAAAGGCACGAACAAAGTAGGGCTGGAGGCGGCGGGCCTCGGCCTTTTCCATTTCTTCCTTCATGGCGAAGAGGCGTTCCGGGCCAAGGCTTTCCTGAGCCAGCGCGTCGCGGTTGAGAAGGGCCATCAGACGCTCGGGGTCGAAGGCGGTATCGATCTTCTGATTGAGACTGGCGCGCCTTTCTGGCTGATCCCCATAGCGAATGGCTTCCACCAGCATGTCCTTGAGGCCGTTTCCTTCAAAGACCTCACCGAGGACATTGAAAACCTCGCCCCGCAGCGCCTCGCTCACGACTTGCAGTTTTTCAAGCAGGCGGAAATAGACATCGCCCTCCCGGGTTTCCTTGGCAACCAGATTCCAGAGGTGACAGACCTCCTGCTGGCCTATGCGGTGGATGCGTCCAAAGCGTTGCTCAAGACGATTGGGATTCCACGGCAGATCATAATTCACCATCAGGTTGGCGTTTTGCAGATTGACGCCTTCACCGGCGGCATCAGTAGCCACCAGCACCCGAATGCCGGGATCGGAACGGAAGAGCGCCTGGGCCTTGCGACGGTCATCACCGTGAACCCCACCGTGAATCACCACAATGGCATCATGGCACCCCAGAACCCCGGCGATCTTGGCTTGCAGATAATTCAGGGTGTCGCGGTGTTCGCTAAAAATGATGATTTTCCGCATCCGGCCACCGGCATCGTGCAGCCGAGGGTCGTTTTGCAGGATGCGCGAGAGTTCGTCCCACTTGCGATCCCTACCCGAGGCGACCAGGGCCTTGGCTTGCTGTTCCAGGGCCTGAAGCAGGGTGATTTCACCGGCCAGCTCGGCGATGGTTTGCGACGCGGTGGCCTGATCGACCAGCGTTTCTTCCAGGTTCTCCTGTTCCTCGGCGTTGAGATCGTCGTCATCTTCCGGAACATCGGCAAGGGTTTTTAAGGCAAGCACAAGCCGGCCTCTGGCACCCATCTTTTCCTCGCGCAGCCGACGTTCAAGGCGCTCCCGGCGGCGCTTGAGAGACTGGAAGATGGCCTCGGGACTGGAGGCGAGGCGGCGCTGCAGGGCTGTGAGCGCAAAGCCCACCGAACCTTTGCGCTTGCCATCGAGTTGGTCGGCCTTGCCCATTTCGGTTTTCACATACTCCGTCACCGCTTCGTAGAGCGCGGCTTCGAGGTCGGAGAGCTGGTAATTCACCGTGTAGGCGCGGCGTTCCGGAAAAAGGGGCGTACCGTCAAACTTGACCAATTTCTCCTTCACCATGCGGCGAATGAGGTCGGTGCAATCCACCTGGTGGACACCATCGCGAAACTTTCCATAAAAACGGTCGGAGTCGAGAAGGGAGAGAAACAACTGAAAATCTTCCTCCTTGCCGTTGTGAGGCGTGGCGGTCATCAGCAAGAGATGGCGCGTCCGCGCCCCGAGCCTTTCGGCCAGCCTAAAACGGCCCGTCTTCTCCAGCTTGTTGCCAAAAAAATGGGCGGCGAGTTTGTGCGCCTCGTCGAACACGACCAGATCCCAACCTGCGGCGCAGAGTTTTTCCTGGAGTTCCTGATTACGCGCCATCTGATCCAGGCGAACGATGAGGGTGTCGATGTCTTCAAAAGGATTGCCGCTCGGGGTAGCCACTTCCATGTCTCTGGTAAAGACGTGGAACTTCAACCCGAACTTTTCGAGCATTTCCTCGCGCCACTGATCGACCAGACTGCCAGGCGCGACGATGACGATGCGCCGGGCATCGGCCCGCAGAATGAGTTCGCGGATATAAAGACCCGCCATGATGGTCTTACCCGCGCCGGGGTCGTCGGCGAGGACAAATCGCAGCGGCTGGCGTGGCAGCATGGATTCATACACGGCGGTGATCTGATGCGGGAGTGGATCCACATTTGAGGTGTGGACGGCCATCATCGGATCAAACAAAAAAGCGAGATCGATGCGCTTGGCCTCGACTGCGAGCTTGAACGCCTCGCCATCCCCATCGAAAGACCAGGGTCGCTCAGTGGTCGCAATAGCCAGGCTGATTTCATCGCCCCGATTGAGCAGACGTTCCTTGAGTGCGCCGTCGGCGGTTTTATAGAAGAGTTGAACCGCGCCATCGGCAATCGGCACCACGGCAATGACGCTACCGATGCCCGTGGGGTCAAGACCGGTGAGCAATAGGCCGGGACTGATGGATTCGAGGGTGATCATATGGCTGGATATTCTGCGCCCAGAGAGGCTCTGCTGCCAGCGGGGATATTCGCGTTGCCTGCTACCTAGATTCTACAAATATCATCCGCTCCTCCACCCTCCTGCGCCACAGGGACTTCACAAGAGCTTCTCGACCATCACCGCGCCATTGCTGCCAGCGCCCGAGAGGGCTTTGCTGACCAGATTGGTGTAGCCGCCATCGCCGATCCCTGGGATTGGGGAGGCAGACTGGCCGCCG
>JBAXSA010000374.1:0-3206 GCA_037130945.1 Pseudomonadota bacterium
ACTCGCGCTCGAAGCTCAGCGCAGCATAGGAGATAGTTGTGGGTAATGCCATGATCTTAGAGACGGCACGATCAGCCTCGCCAGTCGCTGGTGTATAAGTGACAAAACCCTTGGGGTGGGTATTGGCGGAGAGGGAGGGATTCGAACCCTCGAACGGGGAACCCGTTACACGATTTCGAGTCGTGCGCCTTCGGCCGCTCGGCCACCTCTCCCGGTAACAGACCGGTGATTGTGCCGTTTCCTGGCCCGTCCGGCAACTGGTTTATCGGCTCATGGCCTGATCCCAACCTGCGGAATCATGCTACCGAACAGGCCACTGGCCTCCGTGGGATTGAACCAGGGCAAAAAAGTCCCCGGCTGGCAAGGCGGGGCAAAAATAGTTCCCTTGGGCCTGGTCACACCCCAGGGATTTGAGGAAATCCAGGGTGTCGGCGTCCTCGACACCTTCCGCGATCACGGTCATGCCGAGACTCTGGCCAGCGGCGATGGCTGCCCTGACGAGCGCCTGATCGGGCGAAGATCGAGCCAATTCCGACATGAAGGATTTGTCGATCTTCAGGCGATCCGGATTCATCTGCCTGAGGTAGTACAAGGAGGCATAGCCGGTACCAAAATTATCCAAAGAGACCTGGATGCCAAAACCGCGAATCTCCTCCAGCCAGCGGCAGGCCCTTTTGGCATCCGTCAGTAGCAGGCCCTCGGTCACCTCCAGACCCATATCCCGAGCGGCCAGGCCATGTTTGGCCAGCGTCCGCTGAAGGGTTTCCAGCGACAGGGCATCCGCGATCTGTCTCCCCAGCACATTGATCGTCACAAATCCATCCCATCCCAAGGCCTTCCAGGCGGCCAGCTGCTCACAAACCGTATCGAGCATCCAGCCTCCCAGGGCGTCGATCAGGCCAATTTCTTCGGCAAGATGCACCAAGACCTCGGGTGCGACCCAACCCTGTGATGGCAACCATCCACGCAAGAGGGCTTCCGCACCGATCAGTCGCCCGTCCTGCAGCACCAGGATCGGCTGGTAATGAACCGTCAACTGACGGTTTTCGATGGTCGCGCGCAATTCGGCGGCCAGCACGCGATGCGCCAGAGCCGCTGCCGTCAGGGTCGGGTCGTAAAATTGGCAGTGATTGCGACCCTGCGCCTTGGCTCGAAAGAGAGCCATATCGGCATTCTTTAACAGGGCGAAGACGTCCGTGCCATCCTCTGGGGCAATGGCGATGCCAATACTCGCACCGAGTTGAGCGGTTTGAGTCCCGTTCCGGAAGGGTTCCGCCAGGACGTTAAATATCTTCTCGGCCAATCGATCTGCGGCCGTGTAACTTTCGATGCGGTGTAAAACCACCGTGAATTCGTCACCATACTGGCGAGCCAGGGTATCCGTCTCCCGGATACAGCCCGCCAGACGCTTCGCAACCTCTTGCAGCGCCTGATCCCCAACCCGGTAGCCCAGTGCATCGTTGACGGCCTTGAAACGATCCAGATTGACAAACAACAGGCCGGTACGCTGCTCGTAACGACGCGCCTCACCCAGTGCCATGTCGAGACGTTCCACGAGCAGGTGGCGGTTGGGCAGGCCGGTCAGTTCATCATAATTGCCCCGGTAGCGGATTTCCGTCTCCACCTGGCGACGCGAGGCGATCTCGCTAAACTGGGCGATAAATCCCGCAATATCGCCCCGTTTCTCGCGCAACACCGTGATGCTGAGCCATTCCAAATACAGGGTACCACTCTTGCGGCGATTCCATATTTCCCCAGCCCAATGATCTTTTTCAAGCCCCCGCCACATGGCGGCATAGAAGGAGGGATCATGGTGCCCCGAACTCAGGAACTTGGGATCTTTCCTCATCACCTCGTCGAGACTGTACCCCGTGATCGCGGTAAAGGCCTGGTTGACCCACTGGACGCGGTTGTCTTTGTCGCAGATGAGAATGGCGTCGGAACTGTTTTTGAACAGGGCAATCGCTTCCTGCAAGCGAATTTCGGATTTTTGAGATTCCGTGATATCGCGAAAGGTCAGCACGGCATAGTCACCGGACGAATTATCCCTGGCGTTTGCAAGGGTGTACTCTACCCGGTGAAGACGCCCTTTGTTGCCCACATAAAAAGCCTCGCCCTGCAGAACCGACGAATCCGCAAGCAAAGCCTCGGCGGGCGTTTCGACGCGCTGACCGTGGGCGTCGCGCTGAACCAGGGCGTGGAAATTCTTGCCCACCAGATCGGCTTCACCATAACCCAGTAGCTGGATAACGGCAGGGTTAACGAAGATCACACGGCCTTCGCGGTCGAGCCCGACGACACCCTCGGCCACTGATCCCAGAATGGACTGATTGCGCCAGGCCAGCTGTTGCAGACGGCTCCTGAGCCAGGTGACATAAAACACCACTGCACCGGCCAAAACGAACAGAATGAGCCCGGCGGTCAGGTAGAGAGGGGATGTCATCATCATGACGACCAGCATAAAACAAAATCGCGCAAAAATCTCTTGAATGATCGTATGACTAACGAAGCCACCGTTCGACAAGCCTCTGCCCCCTGTCTCACCCCGGCCAGGCGGGATACAATGCCCGGCCATGTCCACCCCGGATTTTTCACCGCTACCCTCGCCGCGCCTCGCCGCCGATCACCTCCAGTGTATTCGTGATGATCGGGTCTTGTTTAGCGATCTGTGTTTTGAGATCGATCGGGGTCAGGCCTTGGTACTGGAAGGCCGCAACGGCGCCGGCAAGACCTCCCTGTTGCGCATCCTCTGCGGGATTCGTCTGCCCGAGGCGGGCGTGGTGCGATGGCAGGGCGAAGACATCGGCCCACTCGGGCCCGCCTACCACGAACACCTCGCCTATCTGGGCCACAAGGATGGCCATAAACTGGATCTCACCCCTCTGGAAAATCTCCGTATGGCCCAAGGCCTCAACAAGACGCGCGCCGGCGCCACCCTGACCGGTGCCCTCCAACAGGTCAGCCTTAGGGGTTTCGAGGATGTCCCCACCCGCACCCTCTCGGCGGGCCAGCAACGGCGGCTGGCGATCGCCCGGTTGCTGGTCACCGAAGCCGCGCTCTGGATCCTCGACGAACCTTTCACCTCCCTGGATCGCCACGGCATCCAGGTGGTCGAGTCCCTCATCGCGGGACATCTGGCCGCAGGCGGCACGACCGCCATGACCACCCACCACCGCGTGAGCCTGGACGCCCAGTCCGTACTCACC
>JBAXSA010000375.1:0-3195 GCA_037130945.1 Pseudomonadota bacterium
GTAGGCACGGCGGGTACCGGCGATGTGGGTGCGTCGACCGTTGAACTGATGCTGATGACCGGTGTGGAAACCCGGCGAGCTGCTGTGATGATCTGCGCATCAATCGCCGAAGGCAACTCACGCTGCGACAACGCCAGGCTGTCGGACATCAGATCGGCCGGGTAACTTGCCGCGTCCAGATGACTACCATCCGAGGTCAAGTCCGCCTTGAGGCTGCCGTCGACAAACTGCCATGACCCATCTGACTGCTGGACGAGGTGCTGGTCGTAACCAGCATTGCCCTGCATGAGACCAAGGATATGGCCGGTCTCGTGCAGCAATGCGCTGAGTAGGTCATAGTGCCCCTGTGCATCAGAGCCGAATTGGGAGAACTCAACGGAATCAAGCGGTGTGCTGTCAAAGAACCAGCCTTGGCCATCTCCGCTCCAGTCAAGCACGATCTTGCCTTCACTGGGAACGCCGTTCGCATCCAGGCGGGTGATGAAGGATTCCGCCAACTCACCGAAAGGAAGGTCGGCAATGGCGATACGGATGTGCAAGTTGTCAGAAAATGCGAGGCTGGACATCCAGAGGTCAGTCGCAACGCCCTCAAGTTGCAATGGCTCGCGCGTGTCCAACTGCAGGAAATTGGCGGCCGGAACGTCGAAAGCGCTCATCGCTACGACCCCAACCAGGGGTGTGCCGTCGGGAGGATTGTTTTTGATTACCTTCGGGACCAATTTCAGAGCAAGCTTCAATTGCTTCTCGGCGCTACTCAGCGGTTCTTTGACTGCCACGGCATTGGGAGCCTTAAAGAATTCAATAGTCGCATCATTCGGCCCCTTCGGTGTTGCCCATCCGCTATGCCAGGGTAGCTCAGCCGGGTTGGCTTGTGCCATTTCATAAACACGCCTTTCAGACAGCGTCACCATCAGGTCATTGGGCTTAAACACGGTAACCGCGCCCGGCCCATCGATGGGTCCCATTTTGAACTCACGCACAAAGCCTCCGCGTGCCTCGGACATTGTGAAATGGGCGCCATGCATGAACGAGGGACCATATTCCCCCGCCATGATGATCTTTTTGTTGAGTGGGTCGACGACGCGGTCAAAAACTTCCTGCTCGGTTAGATAGCGGCCAGTCTTCACATCCTTGACCCACGCCAGATCAAGATCTGAACGCATGAGCCTTCCGTCATCAATAAGGAAACCAAAGTAGGACTTCGCCTTCGTCTTCATAGGCTTAGCCGCAAACCCAACTCTGCTCTCAATTTTGGTTACCGTTGCGGTAATTCGATCGGATGCCCGGATGCCGATTTCCAACCCCTCCTCGGCGGCATGTTGCAAGATAATTGCCTGCTGAGTAGCGGTTGCGCTGGTTACCGCACCCCATTTCGCCAAGGACGCTTTCTTGAGGGCCTTCATACCATCGTTGACCCAGCCCTTGACTACTGAGGACCAACTCTCAGACGCCTTCGCGCCTGCCTTCGAATACTTTTCCAAATTCGTTAAACTTGGGATGAACTCCTCCAGACCGGCCCGTATCTCTGCCGCGAGTTCGCGTTCATATTTCATCGCTGCCACAACTTCTTCGGCCCGAGCAGCCGCCACTTCTGCACGCGCCGCACGACCAGCAGACGCCGCCCCTTCGAGAACGCTGGATGCCCCACGAGTGGCGGACTTGGCAATTTCAAATGCAGGTTTTAATCCTGCCTCATAGATAGCTCCTGCCACCTCTCCGACCTTGAAGCCAGCCAACAGCACATCCTGGCAGCTGTTGCTGTTGTATAGTTTCTCGATGCCGCTGGCCCATTGTTCAAAACCAGCCTTGGCTGCATCCACCGCTTTGCCAGGCAACAAGGGGATATTGCTGATGGTATGCAGCAGATCCGAGCACGGATCGTTCATCTCCCTGACCTTCTGGGCATCGAGCGCCGCAGCCTGATCATCCAGGTTTTTACGGCGTTCCGGACTGGCCGTCCAGTAATCGATTTTGTTGTTGATTGCACCACCGATTGCCCATCCCGCTTCAGCCGCAATGCCCAACGGCGTCATTTCGAAGATGCCCCAGGCTGCGCCGGCAGCGGCGCCAATGCCCACGACCAGGCTCTTCGGCACACCACAGTTACCCGTTGGATCGAGGCTGTCAACCGGGTCGTTGCCGACATACCCGTACAGGTTCGTGTCCCCGGCCGCAAAGCCCATGGCATCTTCGCTAACGAACCGCCCCAACCCAGCGTCGTAATAGCGGGCCCGGTAATAAAAAAGACCCGAGATGGCGTCGAACTCGCGACCCGTGAAGGTGAAACGCGGCTGCAGGGCCGTGTCGCTCCGACCCGTAATCTGGCCAAAAACATCATAGGTGAGATGATCACGCAAGACACCACTGGCGTCGATGACATCATGCACGCTCAGGGTCTGGTCAGGCAGCATCCAATAGGTCTGTCCGCCTCGCTCCTCCGCCAGTACCATGTCGATCTGCGGCCCGAACAGGTAGCTTTGTATGACCTGCCCAGCGTCATCCAGGACCAGACCAATCTGGTTGCGGTCCAACACGTAAAGTTCGGTCTGGGCAACGGTCGCGCCATTGCCGTCAACGTCTGAAGTCATGGCAATACGGCGGTCAAAGGCATCGTAACGGTAAGACGCCGATTTGATGATGTCGCCACTTGTGTTTTTGACGGTGACCGCGGTGAGGCGGTTGTGATGGTCCCACTGATAGTCGGTCACCTCGCCGCTGGTGATGTCAGTCCTGCGTATGCGGTTGCCCTCTGCGTCGTAGGCGTAGTTGTATGTCCCATCCGACAGGACGCGGTTGTTCGCGTCGTTGACGATGCCGGAACCGGTCTGGTTGCCGTTCACGTCGTAGCTGTAGGAGTGATCGGGCTGGTAGCTGAAATCGGCGCTGATCACCTGACTAAGGGCATCGTAGCCATAGGCCGTGGTGCCGTCCGCAGAATTTAGCAGCGTCACGCGGCCGTCAGCATCCAGTGTCAGTTGGTAACTCACCACCTGTCTGCCATTGGCATCGTGTGTCAGCGACGTGAGCCGACCGGCAGCATCAAAGCCGTAGGCCGTCGAGGCCACCAATGTGCTTCCGTTCAAATCGCCAAAGCGGCTGATGCTGGTGAAATGACCAGCGGCGTCATAGCCAATGTCCGCCCGTTTGTCGGCAACATTGACGCCACTGAGCTGGATGCGGACCACGCGCCCTAGG
>JBAXSA010000376.1:0-3164 GCA_037130945.1 Pseudomonadota bacterium
ACAGTGCATGCGGGAAGGTTGTCGTCTATGAGGGCTTGCTGGTCTGGATGAAAGATACGGTGGCGGGTGCCACCAAGGCTCTATCAGCCTTGGACAATGCCCTCCAGTCGATCGATTCCAACCGTGCCAGTCTGGGCGCGGTTCAGAATCGTCTCACCTCGACGATAGCTAGCTTGACGAACACGAGTGATAACTTGAGTGCTTCGCGCAGTCGCATCCAGGATGCCGACTTTGCGTCGGAAACCGCTGCACTGTCTCGTAGCCAGGTTTTGCAACAGGCTGGTATGGCCATGTTGAGCCAGGCGAATCAGCAACCGCAGCAGGTGTTGGCATTATTGCGCTAAATGGCATAGAGGAAACGGGGGGGCGCGGCGGGCTCGACTCGCCCGCCGTCGGCGCATGGGCAAGCTGTTTTCAATTGGGGTGATGATGTGAACATTAATCATACTGCCGGCGGTGATCTGCAGCCTTTTGCGCCGCCCAACCCTGGAGCCAAAGGAAACCTCGGAACAGGAAACCTCGGAACAGGAAAGGTCAAGGACAATCAGCAAGCGAGTCTTGCCTTGGCCGGTGCGAAATTTCCGACACAGGAATCGGAGTCTACGGCAAAACAGGAAGGGGCCAGCAACCAAAAGAAACCCACCTCTGCCGAACAGATGGAAGAAGCGGTGAAGGCGATCAATCAACAGATTCAACAGAACGGCAGTGAGTTATTATTAAGTGTGGATCAGGGCAGTGATCGTATTGTGGCTAAGGTCATCAACACTCAGACCAAGGCTGTGATCCGTCAGATTCCCTCCGAGGAAACCCTCGCTTTGGCGCGCAATCTGAAGCACTCGGGGCGTGGGCGCATCCTTGAGACAAAGGTTTAGTTCCCGATCGATAGTTTAAGTGTTGTGCGGCTAACCTTTATGGTAAGTCGCATCAGGAGATAGCTGTGGCAAGCATCACTTCAATGGGAATTGGCTCCGGGCTGGACGTCAGCAGCTTGGTTACTCAGTTAGTGGCTTCCGAGAAGCAGCCGGTTCAGAACAAAATCATCCAGCAGGAGGCAACCCTACAGGCCCAGATCTCCGCCATGGGTACCGTGAAAGGCGCTTTGTCCAGTTTCAGTAGTGCCTTGAGTAATCTTGCCTCGCCGAGTACTTTCCAGGCCAGAACCGCGACCTCCGGCAATAGCAGCCTGTTTATGGCAAGTGCCGATCCCACTGCCGTTGCCGGTAGTCATGTCGTTGAAGTCGGTAAGCTCGCCCAGGCACAGACGGTTGCCACCAATGGTTTTCCCGATACCACCTCCGCCGTGGGAACCGGGGTTCTGACCTTTCAGTTTGGTACCTACAATAGCGGTGCCAACACCTTTACGGCCAATGCCGCCAAGGCCACAGGAACGGTCACGATTGGTGCCAGCAACAACAGCCTGCAAGGCATTCGCGACGCCATCAATACGGCCCATGTCGGGGTCAATGCCTCGATCGTCAATGACGGCTCGGGTAACGGCGGTAACCGGTTGGTGCTGGCCTCCGCCGATTCTGGGGTGGCCAACAGCATCAAGCTCACCGTCCAGGATGGCCTCGGCAGTCCCTTGACCGGTACGACCGGGCTCGGTGCCCTGGCCTACGATCCCACGGCGGGGACGGGAACTGGCAAGAACATGAGCCAAACGATCATCGCCCAGGATGCGGCGTTCAACATCGACGGCATTGCCATGACCCGCTCTTCCAACACGGTGACCGGGGCTATCGAAGGGGTGGCATTGTCGCTCGTCTCGGCGTCTCCTGGTAATCCGACGAGCCTGTCGGTTTCTCCCAACCAGAGTGGGGTGACCGGTGCCGTTAATAAGTTCGTGTCGACTTACAACAACCTGGTTAATACGCTGAGTTCCTTGACAAGCTATGACACCACTACCAAAAAAGCGGGCGTTTTGTTGGGAGATGCCACGACCAACCTCATCGCGAGTCGGGTTCGATCCGTACTCGGTCAAGCGGTGAGCAATGCCACCGGTCCTTACGCCTCTCTGGCCGACATCGGCATCACGACACAGAAGGATGGCTCCCTTACTGTGAACAACTCCAAGCTACAGAGTGCCTTGAACGCGAATTTCAATTCGGTTGGCCAGATATTCGCTACAGCGGGGCAACCCAGTGATTCTCTGGTCAAATTTGCGTCCTCGACCAGTGATACTCAGGCGGGGCAATATGCGATCAATGTGTCGCGGATCGCCAGTCAAGGCAACTATACGGGTGGGGCCAGCAATTCGCTGCTGGTGGATTCCACCAACAACGCCTTTAGCGTCAAAGTCGATGGTATTCAATCGGGGATCATCAGTCTCACTCAAAAGGCCTATGGATCATCCTCCGAGCTGGCGACTGAGCTGCAAAGTCGCATCAACGGCGATGCCGCCCTGCAGAGCATGGGCATGTCGGTGGGGGTGAGCTATGATAGCGGCAAGTTTGTCATTACCTCCAATCGCTATGGTAGTAATTCTCAAGTCGGGATCACGTCACTCGGTAACAGCACGAACGTGTTCAAGGGTAACGTGATGGCCGACACTCTCACTGGGAGTAAGAATCTGTTCGTCAACGGCGTTGACCTGGGGGCCATTAACACGAAGGCTGGCCCCAACCTGATCTCCGGCACAGGCCCAGTGACCGACACCAGTACCACTGGGGGCAATCTGGTGATCAATGGAAACACCATCGCGGTGGCGGGTCTGACCACGGGTAGCAGTTTTGATGCCATAGCCAATGCCACGACCTTTGCGGGTGCCATCAACAATGATGCGGTCATGCAGACCGCCGGGATTACTGCAACGGATAATGGTGCCGGGCAATTGACCCTCACGGCGGCCGATGGCAGCGCGGTCGATGTCACGGGTGATTTTACCAATACCCACCTGGGTATGGCTTCCCTTTCCCATGCCGCGACTTTCAGCGCCAGTACGGCGGCGACCAACGTGGCAGCGGCGATCAGCGGCAGCGGTGCCCTCAGCGCCATGGGCATTACGGCCAGCGTCAATGCCTCGAACGGGGTGGATATCACCTCCGCCAATGGCACGATGATCGATCTGACGGGCAGTACCTTTAGTGCTGCGCAGCTGGGACGCAACGGACTCACCCACGACCTGTTGGGGTTGTCCGTCGCCGCTGGCGCGCGTGGGATGGATG
>JBAXSA010000377.1:0-3138 GCA_037130945.1 Pseudomonadota bacterium
GATCCCTGGCCATCACGGAGGCGCTCATGGCAATCACCGGCAGATCGTGAAAACGACCGTCCCGGCGAATCCGGCGCGTGGCCTCCAGGCCGTCCATCACCGGCATGTGGATATCCATGAGTACAACATCGAAGGGGTCGGACGCCTCTAGCGTTGCCAGCGCCTGTTCGCCGTGGCTGGCGATGACCACCACAAAACCCAATCTTTCCAAGGTTTCCCGGGCCACTTGTTGGTTGATCTCGTTGTCCTCGACCAGCAGGATGCGGGCGCCCAGAATGGCCGCCGAGGCTTCCCGCGAGGATCTCGGCGCAGCAACGGCACATGAGGCGGGTATCCCTTCGGAAATGGCCAGGCGAATCTTGAAGCTGAACTCGCTGCCCTGATCCAGGGTACTGGTCACCAGGATCTCGCCCCCCATCAACCCGACCAACCGCTGGCTAATGGCCAGCCCCAGGCCGGTGCCGCCAAATCGGCGGGTGATCGAACCGTCGGCCTGGGTAAAGGCCTGGAACAGGTGCTTGATCTGCTCCTCGTTCAAGCCGATGCCGGTATCCTGGACGGCAAAACGCAGGGTCGCAAAATCCGCTTCGGCCTCTAGTCTTTCCACCTGAACCCGTACGGTGCCCGATGCGGTGAACTTGATCGCGTTGCCCGTGAGGTTTGTCAGCACTTGGCCCAGCCGCAAGGGGTCGCCCACGAGTTGTTCCGGCACCTCGGACGCGACTTTGACCGTCAGGATCAGTCCCTTTTCGTGGGCTCGAACCGTAAAGAGACTGGCGACATTCTCCAGCACTTCCGCCAGATTGAACGTCGTGGTCTCCAGTTCGAGCCGTCCCGCCTCGACCTTGGAGTAATCGAGGATGTCATTGAGGATGGCGAGTAGTGCCTTGGCCGACAGGCTGATCTTGTTCAGATAATCCCGGAGCCTGGGGGTCAGGTCGAGATCCATCGCCAGGTTGGACAACCCGATGATGGCGTTCATCGGGGTGCGGATCTCGTGACTCATGTTGGCCAGAAAGCCGCTCTTGGCGCGGTTGGCGGATTCGGCAGCATCGCGGGCTTGTTTCAATGCGACCTCGACGCGCTGCCTTTGGGAGATTTCCCGGGCCAGCCGCCGGTTCCAGTAGAAGAACGCGAGCAAGGTCAGCGTGGCGGCAACCCCGATCTGCCACACCAGCCGGTAGTCGGTCTGAGGCTTGACTGCGAGGACGCCCCATTTCTGGCTGATGGCGTTGCGCTCTTCGAGTGACATGACGGCAAAACCCATGCTGATCAGGGAGGCCAGTTCCGGCCAGTCCTTACGGATGGCCATGGCCTGAGCGTGCTGTTGGTAGTGTGTGGGCGCGGCGACGATCAGGTTGTCAAAACCCTGTTGCCGGATCAGATAGGTGGCGTTGGCGAGATTGCCCATATAGGCATCGGCTCGGCCGTCGACAACGGCGCGTAGCGCGTCCACCGATGTGGGCACTTCCAGGAGCCGGATCGCCGGAAAATCGCTTTTCAGCCTGTCCGTGGTCACATAGCCCTTTTCCGCCGAGAGGGTTTTTCCATTCAGGTCGGCCAGGCCGCTGATAAAGGGGCTATCCTTGCGGGTGTAGATTACCCAGGGCATGGCGGCGTAGTCGTTCGTCAGGGCAAATTGCTCTTCCCGTTCCGGGTTGCGGTTCACAATCGGCAACATGTCGTAATGTCGGCGGTCTCCCATGACATCCCGCAACGCTGCGGGCCAGTCAATCGGGGCTGACACATACTCGACCCTGAAACCAAAACGCTTGGCGATGGCATCGAGGTAATCGACCGATATGCCCGATGGCGTGGGCTGACTGAACAGGTAGGGTGGCCAGTCGGAGATCCGGACGCGCACGGTGATTTTCTTGGCGAGCCAGATCTTCTCGGCATCGCTCAAGGCCATGGCACTTCCGGCATCCACCAGGGTCTGGATGTCATCCACATAGCGGCGTCTGATTCGCAGGCGTTCTTCGGTGGAAATGTGCGAAAGTCCCTGATTGATGATGCTGACCAGTTCCGGCCAGTCCTTGCGTATGGCAAAGACTTGATGGAGTTCCCCCTTCAAGGCCATGAGTGGCTTGAAATAGGGGATGGCGTCACGTTTCATCTGGTATTCGGTGGTAAAGGCACCAATAAAGCCGTCCGCCTCGCCGGATAGCACCGCATCGAATTTCTCCTTGAGGTGAGTCTTGGGGATGGCCGTCACGCCCGGGTATAACGCAAGGGTCTTTTTCTCCCAGAGATTGCCGTTCTGATGGATGATCCGCCTGCCGGCCAGATCATCGGCCATACGGATTTGCGCCAATGCCTCTTTCTTGACGTATATGAACTTTTTGAAGGAACTGTAGGGTTCCGTGAAATGGGCGAAAGCCCTTCGCTCGTCATTGACGGACGAGGAAGAAAGTCCGTCAATGCGACGATCTTTCAGTTGCTGATCCAGTTCCGCCCACTTGCCTAGCTCGAAGGTGATAGGGGTGCCCAGCATCGTATTCAAGCGCGCCACCATGTCGCCATCGACGCCCGCGTAGCTGCCATCGGGATTGCAGAGAATCAATGGCTCCCAGTCCTTGTCGACGCCAAATACAATCCGGGGGTGCGCGTTGATCCAGGTGCGCTCTTCCGGTGTCAGTTCGACGATCGGTACGGTGGCGGCCAGATCGGCCTCTGCCCGGATGGCTGCCGAAAAGCTGCCGCCGAGCAACCCACAGAGGCTCGCGATGAGCCTATACGCGACCATGGTACGGGTCATTTCAAGGCCTCGTTGAGAATCTTCAAGGCACCCCGAAAGTCCAGATCGTCGATGGCCTGGGCCAGATGCCCAAAAGATTCCGCATCCATGCGGGAGGCCAGAGGTTCACGCAAAGCCGCGAAGCGGTCGATGGCGGCGGCATCCTGTTTGGCGAGCAGCCGCTGGAGATCCGCCAGGTCGGCTACGGCTTCGCCCATAGCGTTCAGGGATTCGGGTCGGGAGTCTCCAGACGGAAACGACAGCCTAGCGACGGTGGCCAGGGCAATACCCAGAGCCTGATCGAGGGCTGCCTGACTGGCCGGTGGCTGGCCGGCCCTGAGTTCCCGTTCCAGTGTCCCAGCGTACTGATGCACCTCGGTCGCGCCGAGATTGCCGGCAAC
>JBAXSA010000378.1:0-3117 GCA_037130945.1 Pseudomonadota bacterium
GGCCGTTTCGGTAAAGCATCCATGGCACTGACACAAAAAATCAGGATAAAAAACATGCAAAGCGACAATGTGGTGTGGCACCACGCCGTGATCAAACGGGCACACCGGGAAAAACAAAACGGGCACCGTGGTGCCATCTTATGGTTCACGGGGCTGTCGGGTGCAGGTAAATCCACCCTGGCTCACGCCGTCGAGGAGCGTCTCCATGAGCAGGGGGCTCGAACCTATGTTCTGGATGGCGACAACGTCCGTCACGGGTTATGTGGGGATCTGGGTTTTTCAAAGACGGATCGTATTGAGAATATTCGCCGCATCGGGGAGGTTGCAAAACTCTTCGTGGATGCGGGGATCATCGTGCTGACGGCCTTTATTTCACCCTTTGTTAGCGACCGCGAGCGGGTGCGGGGTCAGGTGATGCACGGGGATTTCCTTGAAATTTATTGTTATTGCCCAATCGAAGTCTGCGAGGTTCGCGATGTCAAGGGCTTGTACAAACGCGCACGGGCTGGCGAAATCAAGGATTTCACGGGGATTTCGTCTCCCTATGAAGAACCGCTCTCGCCCGAATTGCGGGTGGATACCTCGCAACTCAACCTCGCGCAGTGTGTCGATGCGGTATTTGCAATGCTTGGGGAGCGCGGCATTCTGGCTGGCGGGCCATAGGCGCATGAATGAAACTCACAAAGCATCATCCGTTACCCGTTAGTGTTTGCTTAGCGTTTTCCTCGGAGCAAGGCCTCGGGATGGCGTTCCAGATATTCGGCCAGGCTGCGCAGCGCCCGGCCGGTGCTACTCCACTCCAGGATCAGTTGCAGGAGTTGCTGTTGCAGCGTGGAACTCGGAGCCAATAGACGATGGGTGGCCTGGAGAACCCGGTTAAGTTCGTCCAGGGTGGCTTGTAGGGTGGGACTCATCCGGTTGAGCTGTTGGGCCAGTTGCTGGCCCTGACGCAGGGTCTCGTTGAGGTTTTGCACCGTCTGGCCAGAACCCAGGTTTTTTAGGAGCTTGGCGGCACCATCCGTGGCTTCCAGGAGATTTTGGCCGATTTCTTCGATCGGCAAATGGTCGGCCTTTTCCAATAGACCCTGGATCTGACCGGTGAGGCGATCAATCTTGGAGGCCACGGCGGGAAAGCGCGGCACGTCACCCCGGTAGTCAATGGGCGTCGTCGCAAGATCAGGGTGGAAATCGAGATTCACCGAGAGCTTGCCGGTCAGCAGGCTGGCCATCCGGGGTTCGGCACGGAGTCCCTTGGCCACCAGGGAATCGATAATCTGCCGGGGATCGGAGGGAGGAGAACCCCCGCCCACGAAATGAATCCGGTCGGTTTCGATCTCGAATTGCACGGCCACTTGTAGTTCCCCGGACTGCGGTTCGTATTCCAGGCTGATATTCACCACTTCACCGATTCGGATGCCACGAAACTCGACCAGCGCCCCGATCTCCAGCCCGCTTAAAGATCCTTCGAAATACGCCAGATAACGGCTGCGATGACTAAATCGGCTTTCGCTCAGAGCCTTGCGCGAGGGATAGAGCAGAAAACGCTGACCAGGTTCGGCCAAGTCTCCGGTGTTTGTGACATCGATCGTATCAAAGGCGATGCCACCCACCAGCAAACTCGTCACCGAGGCCATTTCTACCTCAAAACCGCTGGCGCTGGCCGAGACCCGCAGACCACTAGCATTCCAAAAATGGGTATTTTGACGGACAAATTGGTCGTAGGGGCGATGGACGAAGATCTGAATATCCACACTGGATCCATCCATCGCCCAGTTGTGGGAGGTCACCTGGCCGACCTTGATGCCCTTGAACAAGACGGGAGATCCCGTGTCCAGGGAACCGAGATCCGAGGCCTGAATAACAAACTCCCGGCCCGGATCGTAGGTCTTGACAATGGGGGCCTCGTCGAGGCCGATAAAATCACGGCTGCTTTCGCTTCCGTCCCCTGGATCCATGCCAATGTAGGCTCCCGAAAATAGGGTGGTCAGACCGCGAATCTCGCCCCCGCTGAATTTTGGCCTGACGACCCAAAAATGGGTTTTGTTGTTGAGATGCGGAATCATGTCCCGGTTGAGTTCCGCCTGCACCACCACCTGACTGCGGTCGGGGCCAATCTGAACCGATTGCACCCGGCCAACCTCGACTTCCTTGTAACGGATACGGGTCTTGTTGGCCTCGATGCCTTCGCCAGACTTGAACACCAGGGTCACCACCGGGCCCTGTTGCAAGATTGATCGTACCACCAGCCAGCCCCCGATCAGCGCGGCCACCAGGGGAATCAGCCAGATCCATGACAGTCGCCCCCTCCGAGCCAAGGGTACGACGAGCGCGTCGGGAATATCCAGGTCTGGCGGCAAGCTGGGCCAGTCAGAGCCGGTCACGCGAATCCTCTACGCAATCCCATAACAAACGCGGATCGAAGGCGCGAGAGGCCAACATCGTCAGGATCACCACCGCCGCGAATGGCAGGGCTGCGGGCCCCACTTCCACCGTGGAGAGCTGGCCAAACGTCATCAAGGCCACCATCAGGGCCAGCACGAAGATATCCACCATCGACCAGCGGCCGATGATTTCCACCCAGCGATACCAGCGGCTTCGCGCCATGAGGCGATGCCGACTCTGCCGGTGGACGGACAGCAGCAACAGGGTCAGCATCAGCAGTTTGACCAATGGCACGACCAGGCTGGCAATAAAAATCACCAGGGCTACCGGCCAGTCGCCATAGGCCAGAAAATAGAGTACGCCGCTCAGGATGGTGTCGCTGCGAACCCAGCCGAGATAGGTGGTGAAGGTCATCGGATAGAGATTGGCGGGTAGGTAGAGGACATAAGCGGCTAGCAGAAACGCCCAAGTTCGCTGCAAACTGTTGGGTTTGCGCGGATGAAGCGGTGCCCCGCAGCGGGGACAACGCGAGTGGCCCGCCAGGCCAACCGGCCAGTGACACACCAGATCACAGCTGTGACAGGCCACCAGCGCGGCATCCCAGGCTCTCATGAGGACTCCCGGCGAATTGCGAGGCGATCCCACACCACATGGGGATCCAGTTGGGAAGACAGGGCCGACAACACGAAGATCAGGCTGGCAAAGGCGTACAGGGAGATTCCCGGAATCAGCTGG
>JBAXSA010000379.1:0-3107 GCA_037130945.1 Pseudomonadota bacterium
TCAGCAGCACGGCTTCCAAAGAATCCGGGAGTTTTCTCGCCTCGTCCAGGTTTGCAACACCCGCCAGATGGAAGACTCCGCCAAGTTTCACAGGCATGGGTTCCAGGCAGTGCTGACACGGCAATACCAGGGTGGCATACACCCTGCCTTGAAGGCATAAGCGACCTTCACCGTCCCGATGGAAGGCCACATCATACACGGCCACGCCTTCAAGGTTTGTGCTGCCATCGACTGCCTCGACCAGCCGTGACATGGCCGCCAAAGGCCATTCCCCAGAAAACCGCCGTTCGCCTTCACAACAGCGCCGCAGATCCATGCATTCGAGAGAGGATGCTAACATAAGGGCGGAGATTCTACAGAGGGGGGCTACAACTTTCCACCTATTAATTTCCAGGCATTTTCTAGCATTCGAGGTCAAGGATGAATTGACAGTGGTCTTCGGACACCGGCATGATCGACAAACGTGAGCCTTTTTGCAGTAGCCTGAAGCCGGCCAAGGGGCCATCGGTGTAACGGCGCAGGGTGGTCAGGCTGATCGGATGGCACAGATGCCGCAGGTATCGCACATCCACCAGATACCAGCGAGGCCGGCCAGGGTCGCTGAGGGGGTCGAAATAGCGGGAGGTCGCGTCGAATTGGCTGGGGTCGGGATAGCCCGGTGTGACGATTTCCATGAGACCCAAGATGCCGGGAACCTCGCAGTTGGAATGATAGAAAAAGGCCCGGTCACCCGGCTTCATGTCGTCTCTCAGCCAGTTGCGGGCCTGATAGTTGCGCACCCCGTCCCAGGGTTCCCTTTGGCCTGGACGGGCCGCCAGATCGTCAAGGCCAAACACCTTGGGTTCAGATTTCATTAGCCAGTATTGCATCCTGTTGTCTCCTGTTCATAACCTGTTCCCCACAAGATTTTGGAATCTCCATGAAGACTCATGTCCCAGGCAACCGCAAGCGGGTCTTGGTGACCGGCGGCGCGGGTTTTATCGGCTCCCATCTCTGTACTCGGCTGATGGCCGCAGGTCATGATGTCCTGTGTGCCGACAATTTCTTTACCGGCAGCAAGGACAACATTGCCCACCTTCTGGGCAACCCTTATTTTGAGTTGCTGCGCCACGACGTAACCTTTCCGCTGTATGTCGAGGTTGACGAAATCTACAATTTGGCCTGCCCGGCGTCCCCTATTCACTACCAGAATGACCCAGTGCAGACCCTCAAGACCTGTGTGCATGGTGCCATCAATGTCCTGGGGTTAGCCAAGCGCACCGGGGCGAAGGTTCTCCAGGCCTCTACCAGTGAGGTCTATGGCGATCCCGAGGTGCATCCTCAAGTTGAGTCCTACTGGGGACGAGTCAATCCCATAGGCCCCAGAGCCTGTTATGACGAAGGCAAGCGCTGCGCCGAAACACTCTTCTTCGACTACCGCCGTCAGCATGGCGTGGAGATCAAGGTGGCGCGCATCTTCAACACCTACGGCCCGAACATGCATCCCAACGATGGTCGGGTGGTCTCGAATTTTATCGTCCACGCCCTGATGGGTAAGCCGCTCACCCTGTATGGGGATGGCCAACAGACCCGGTCTTTCTGTTATGTGGACGATCTTGTCGAGGGGCTGATCCGGTTGATGAACACGCTCCCCGACGTCAGTGGGCCGGTCAATCTCGGCAATCCCGGCGAGTTTCACATTGCCGAACTGGCAGCACGGATTCTGGCGCTGACCGGTTCGTCTGCGGCCATCGAATACCTGCCACTGCCCGAGGATGACCCCCGGCAACGTTGCCCGGTCATCGAACGCGCCAGAACCCTCCTAGATTGGCAGCCTAGCACGGATCTCGAATCTGGCTTGGTGCGCACCATCGACTACTTCCGTACCCGTCTTGCCGCCGAGCCATAGCCATGCCCCTATTGTCCGTCATCGTGCCCTGTTATAACGAGATGGCCACCATCGAGGCCTTGCTTCGGGCGGTACATGCCTCACCGATTCAGGATCTGGAGGTCATCGTCGTCGATGACTGTTCCACCGATGGCACCCGTGAACGGCTCGCCGGAGATCTGGCACCCTGGATACAGCGTCTGATCCTGCATGAGAAAAATGCCGGCAAAGGCGCGGCCTTGCGATCCGGAATTGCCGCTGCCACGGGGGATATCGTCATTATTCAAGACGCCGACCTCGAATACGACCCGCAGGAATATACCGAGGTCATCCAACCCATCCGGGAGGGCAGGGCCGATGTGGTCTATGGCTCTCGATTCATGGGCGGACATCCCCATCGCGTGCTGTTTTTCTGGCATCGTATGGGTAACATGCTGCTGACACTGCTTTCCAACATGTTCACGGATCTCAACCTGACCGACATGGAGACCTGCTACAAGGCCTTCCGGCGCGAGATCATTCAGTCCATTACTATTGAGGAAGACCGTTTCGGCTTTGAACCGGAGATCACCGCCAAGGTGGCGCGCAAGGGTTGCCGGATCTTCGAGGTGGGCATCTCATACTATGGGCGAACCTATGCTGAGGGTAAAAAGATCAATTGGAAAGACGGTTTCAGCGCCGTGCGCTGCATCCTGAAATACAACCTGTTGCGCTAACCCATGCAGGCTTTTTGGCGTTATTTTTGTGTCGGCGGGGCCGCTGCCAGCCTGGACATTGCGATTTTCTACCTCTTCGCCCAGTGGCTGGGATGGCCCTATCTACAGGTGGCCACCGCTGGCTTTATGATGGCGACCGGTGTCAATTATCTTCTCAGCATCCGCTATGTCTTTCTGAGCGGCTCGCGGTTTTTCCGCCGACATGAAATCCTGCTGGTCTATCTGGTCAGCCTGGCGGGTCTGGGGCTGCATCTCTTGGTGCTGTACCTGGCGGTGGATGGGCTGGGTGTCCCTCTCATGCCCGCCAAACTGACCGCCACTGGGGGCGTTTTTTTCTGGAACTATCTGATCCGCCGGCATTATGTGTTTGCACAGGAACCCGTTCTAATACCTAAAACAGGGCATAGGTGTTCGGGATTTTTCTGGTTCTTTTGTTTCTGGCGTGACTAAAAAATTATTAAAATACAGTATAACTCGATCTTCAAGTTTTTATAACTTGACATGAGGTCTGATTTAGGTTAAGC
>JBAXSA010000380.1:0-3094 GCA_037130945.1 Pseudomonadota bacterium
CCCGGACGGAATGGCTGGCGGTGACTGCGACCGGAGATCGCTATCGCCGGGTACTGTGGCGTACCGTATTATGTGATGCCACGTTATCACTGCGGCCCGTGTCCGAAATTCGTGCCCTGCTGAGTGGCCGCGGCCGTCCGGATGGCCGCTTCCAAGGTTTTTTTCAATGATTCCGAGCCCCCTTATGACCCGCGATACTTTGTCCCTTTCCCGATCTCATGCACACCCGGAATGGCCGGTTTTTTCGGCCATGGATCCGGTCACTTTTGAACCCGCCCTGATCCGCCTGCTCGACCGCCATCGTGTCGCCATCGCCGACTTGCTGGCCCAGCCAGAACCGCCAGACTGGAAGTTCATCGAGGCCCTGGAGACCCTGGATTACGAACTGGCCGGTTTTTGGGGGCCCATCCAGCATCTTCACGCCGTGGCCGATAGTGAGCCCTTGCGCGAAGCCTACAAGGCCTGTCTGCCTCGGCTCAGTGCCTATCACACCGAACGCGGTCAGAACCGCAGCCTGTATCTGAGCTATCAAAGCCTGCGCGAGCGAGCGCCTGATGAGACCCTGGATGCCTCACAGCGCAAGCTGCTAGACGACGCCTTGCGGGATTTTCGTCTGGCCGGGGTGGATCTCTCCCCGGATCATCAGGCCCGTTTCCGCGAGATCGACCAGATTCTGTCGCGGCTCACGAACCGCTTTGAAGAGCAACTGCTTGACGCCACCCAGGGTTGGACTCTGACCCTGACCGATCCCGTCCAGTTGGCCGGCTTGCCGGAGACGGCCCGGGCGCTGGCGCGCCAAAACGCCGGGCAACGCCAGATCGAGGGCTGGGTGCTGACCCTGGAATATCCCTCCTACGGCCCGGCCATGGCCTACGCGGAAGATCGGGCACTTCGCCGGACGCTTTATGAGGCCTATGTGACACGGGCCTCGGAGACCGGCCCCCAGGCCGGCCGCTGGGACAATGGCCCCCTAATGGAGGAAATTCTGGCGTTGCGTCACGAAATGGCCGGACTACTGGGATTTTCGGATTTCGCCGCGCTCTCCTTCGCCACCAAGATGGCCCCCTCGCCCGAAATGGTGCGAACCTTCCTGGAGGATCTGGCACGCCGGGTGCGCCATCAGGCAGAACGGGAGCTGGCCGAGTTGCGCGCCTTTGCCCGCGAAACCCTGGGGCTGCCTGATCTGGAGGCCTGGGACATGCCCTTCGCCGCCGAAAGGCTCCGGAAATACCGTCACGATATTGATCAAGAGGCGCTGCGTCCGTATTTTCCAGAGACGCGGGTGGTGCCGGGGTTATTCGCGGTGGCCGGGCGGCTGTTCGGAATACGGGTTGAGGATCAAGGGATCGTGGATCGCTGGCACCCTTCGGTGCAGTGTTTTGCGCTGCTGGATCGTCAGGATCAGCCCATTGGCTATTTTTACCTCGATCTCTATGCCCGTCCCCACAAGCGCGGTGGAGCCTGGCTGGACGACAGCCTGCCGCGTTTCAAGAGCGCTGCGGGCCTAAAACGGCCGCTGGCCTACATAGTCTGTAATTTCACACCGCCGGTCGATGGCCAGCCAGCGCTTTTTACCCATGCCGAGGTGGAAACCCTGTTTCACGAATTCGGACACGCCCTGCACCATCTCCTGACGCAAATCGACCATCCACCGGTCGCTGGCATCCACGGGGTACCCTGGGACGCCGTGGAACTGCCTAGCCAGTTTCTGGAAAATTGGTGTTGGGAGCCCGAAGCCCTGGCCTTGGTCTCGGGACATTTTCAAACGGGCGAGGCGATTCCGGTGGATCTTTATGAGCGCCTGCGGGGGGCCAAGAATTTTCAATCCGCCCTGCAGACCTTGCGTCAGGTCGAATTTTCCCTGTTCGATCTGCGTCTGCATCAGGAATACGATCCTGCTCTGGGCGGGCGGGTCTATGAGATTCTCAAGGCCATCCGCGCAGCCGTTGCGGTGGTGCAACCGCCGGCCTTCAACCGCTTCGCCCATGGGTTTTCTCACATCTTCGCCGGCGGTTACGCGGCGGGTTATTACAGCTACAAATGGGCCGAGGTGCTGTCGGCGGATGCCTTTTCGCTCTTCGAGGAACGCGGGGTCTTTGATCCCGCCACTGGTGCGGCCTTCCGGGATAATATTCTGGCGCGTGGCGGCTCCGAAGACGCCCTGTCACTGTTTGTCGCCTTCCGGGGCCGGGAGCCCACCCTGGACGCCCTGTTGCGTCAGAATGGAATTGCCGAAACCGTGGAATGAACGATGCGACGCACCTGCCGTTTTTTTGACCGCCGTGGTGGCCTGGCCGTCTGGCTGGCTCTGCTGCCGCTAACGCTCCAGGCCGGAGCTTATGTTACCGACCAATGTACTCTGGAACTCACCGCTGAACCCAAGGGCGCAATCTTGCGCAGCCTCTCGGGCGGGGTTTCCGTGGAGATCCTGGAACGCCGGGACGATCGGCTCAAGGTGCGCCTGGCCGACCGTACCACGGGTTGGCTCAAAGCCTCCGAGGTGATGGACAACAAACCGGTGCGCGTCCTCTGGCTGGAAGAACAGGCGCGGCTGGGCGACGCCCGCCGCCAGATTCAAACCCTGGAGGCGGCCTTGTCCCAATCGGCCAAGGCATCCAGCGCCTCATCACCAACAGCAGTTGGCTCGCATCCTGTCGAACCCGGTCTGGATGACATTGGGGCTGGCAGTACCGCGACGGCGGAATCAGCGGAATCCGCAGAATCCTTCCAGGATGCCCTTGATGATGCCACCGAAGAAACGACCACAGAGGATCCCGAGATGTCCCTCTGGAGCCTGTTATGGCCAGCCGCCTTGTCGGGTATGCTCGGTTTTGTCGGCGGCTTCAGCTATTACCATCGGCTCGTCAAACGCCGCCGCCGCAGCCTGTTCGAGCTACGTTGATTTTTATAATTTTTATTTTACGAGTGCCTGAGCAGTTACCATACGATTTTGAAATCCTTCTGATCTGTTCTCGCTCAACTCATCAATCAATCTCCAGGCGCTTCAACCAGTTGTTGAGGGTTTGGTAGCTCGGCAGACCCAGCCGGGCCGCCGCCTGGGTTTTTTGGCCCCCGCTTTCGGTTAGCGCCCGTT
>JBAXSA010000381.1:0-3081 GCA_037130945.1 Pseudomonadota bacterium
ACATGCAGCGCAACGGATTGATTTTACAAGGTCTCGCGGCTTAAGTGGGTAGCCGAATCGGAGAGTAGAGCCAGAACCAGGTGGCCACTGCGCACCTGGGGGAGGTTAAAATCCAGGGAGGCGTGCAGCCAAGCCAGCTCCAACAGTTTGGGGATGCGTGGTGAGAGTACCGGGGTACGCGTGTTGCCCGTCTTAAAACTGTCTAGCGCCGTGGTCAGATCGCGCTGCAGATGGCTGGAATTAATCCCGAAGTGGCGCAACAACCGCTGTAGATCGGTATTGTCGGCTTCGAGGAGTTTGAGGAGCAGATGCTCCAGATCTACTTCGTAATGGGTTCGGGAGAGACACTGGCCGGCCGCGCCCTCCAGGGCGACCCGACAGACGGGATTGATTTTACCAATGAGGGATTTTAAGTTACTGGTCATGGGGTAGGCCACTCCGTGATGGAAAATTTTGCGTTTTCGGCAGGGTGTTTGAAGGGAGCCGTCTTGAGCCAGGTGGACCATCCCAGCCGTGGGCCACCAGTGCCCAGCCGACAGGAGGGCACATCCTCAGCCCGGAGGACTAATTGTAAGTCGAAATCGAAAGAAACACCGACATGAAAACGAGTCAGGCGGGCGGCGGCGATATGTCCCCGACCGCCGGGGAGCAGATCCTCGAACTGATCCCAGCGTAGGGGGCCAATCCGCAGACGAAAACGCGACTGCCAATCCCAGACACGATTTCCCACAAAGGCGGTTTCGCCCAGGCTGGCAT
The DNA here is from genome assembly GCA_037130945.1 of Pseudomonadota bacterium. GTDB lineage: Bacteria > Pseudomonadota > Gammaproteobacteria > Chromatiales > Chromatiaceae > JBAXSA01. The sequence goes on from JBAXSA010000381.1 coordinate 757, forward strand.
TGGCCCGGCCCAAGCGGGTTCGGTCGGCGGGATTCACGCTCAGCCACCCGCCCAGGCACTGTTCCACCGCGACGGGTACTCCCAGGTAATCGCCCAGGACAGCCGCCAGGGCAGCCGCCGACGGCGGGCGCTGGGCCAGCAGGCCGCCATAATAGATCAGCGCTTCATCCACCACTCCCGTGCTACCGGCGACCAGCCGGTTGGATAGACCCGTCGTCCCCACGCCGACCAAATCCAGGATATGCCGGGTAAAGGTCTCGCGATTGCCCTGCTCGTAGGCGATATAAAAGCGATATTTTTCCCACGCCTGGTGGAACAGGCTAAGGATGCGATGGTTGAAGAGATCCAGAAAGACATGGGCGGTCTGGTCGCGGTGGCCCTGGAGCCGTTCCAGCAGCATCTCGGTATAGTGCCGGGGTAAGACACCGGAAGGCCCCACCAGCCCAAGGAAAGTCACCACCATCTCGGGTGTGAGCCAAGCTTTCTCACTCTCTGCCGCCTCTTGCTCGGGTATGGTGCGTGGCGGCACGAGATCGAAGATGGCGGAGGCCGGAAACCTCAAGGAAAGCCAGGTGCGAAAACGTACCACATCGGTCAGATCCGGCACCGGTTCTTGCCGCGTCCGCGCGGCCATCTGGCGTAACAACCGTACGGCCTGAAAAAACTCAAAGCCTTGCGGTTTGGCCAGCAGGCGTTCGGCTAGACTAGATGGGCATCGCCCAGGCGGGGAGGCCATTGGGCCAGTACCTTCTCACGTTGACGGGAACGAACGGTTAGTCGTGTATAGCTATTGAGCGCACAATATAAACCCAAAAACTGTTCGAGAACGCTGGCCAGCAGATAAACCCCACCGCCGACAAACTGATCCTCGTCGAGTTCCAATTCCACCTCGGTGCCTCGCATGAACGCCGCGTGTGCGCCCACTCCCACACGGGTGATGCCGGGACGGCTTGTCAATTGGACAATCCCGCCAATCTGCCGACGGGTCACGGCGGCATCGGCGAAATTATAAAGATTGAGAATCTCCAGCAGGGCCTCGCGACCCTCCTGAACCAGGGATAGGTGATTGAGCGACAGGTGGGAGATCAAGCGCCATTGCAAACCGCGCCGCAAGCGTAGGCGTACCGTGGGAGTGGGTTTGCGTAGGGCGCGGATCCGCGCCACAACCCCGCTCGCGCCACCCGGAAGATCAAAATCCCCTTGCGGATTGCCAAAAGGCAGCAGGGCCGGCAAATCGCGGTTGGTGCAGGTAGCCGAGATGCTCAGGGTCTCGGTGGCGGGCAGGCTCGGATCGAAATTGAGATCGACCAGGCTCAGATAGACATCGGTTCCTGGGTCGTCCTGGCGCGGCGAGGTTCGGCGGTTGGCGTACCAAAAGGTCGACTGCCCCTCGGGCTGGAGGGCGTGGCGATAGGAGTAAAAAGGTTGATATTGAATCAGGTCTTCCTGGCGTTTGGTCTGTACCACGTTGGTCACCCGATCCACGGAATAGACCTCCATGCCCCAGGGACGGCGGGCATCGGGCATGACCAGATATTCGGTTTTTTGGTGGGTCAGGCGGACGGGTTCCACGGCCTGGCGAAACAGGTTGACGATTGGCGTACACCCCAGGCGAAAGGTTCGCGCCTCCACGGTTTTCATGAGCCGGGACAGGCGTTCCCGGCGTTCAAATTCGCCCAGGGCGATGACGACCTCTACCTCGCGCCCGAAGCCGGCACGCATCGCCACCTCCAATCCCGTCAGGTCGAAGAATAGAAACTTGTCGGGGAAGGCGAAGTATTCCTGCAAGAGCCGGTAGCCGATAAAAGAGCGGGGGCCATAGTCCAACACCCCTTCATCGGAGCTAAACCCAACCGCCTGGGGCCGGGTGTGTCGCAGGTTCATCCGCCGCGCCGGGGTGGCGACATCGACCAGACTCACCTGGCGGGTATTGTTCAGCAGCAGTTCATGCAGGGCATGGATAAGCGCCGGTTCGCCGTCCAGAAAGAAACGCAGACGGTCGATGCCGAGTTTGGTGAAGGTCATCTGATCCGTCAGACACCGCAAGCGAATCCGCACCAGCGCCACCACGTCATCGCCCCCCAGTGCGAAGGGAGATCTTTCGACGGGTTCCATCACCGCCGCACTGACCGTAATCGGCCATAGTTCGACGGGGTAGGCCGTGCGAAACCGGCAGGGCATGCCATTGACGGGGCGGGTCAGAAGTTCGGCATGACGGGGAATGACATGGCGGCCGGTGAGCTGGGAATCTTCGGGAAGCTGAAACTCGACGATGGAGAGAGACGGGATGGGCGCCAGATAGTGAGGATAGAGAATACCCAATAG
>JBAXSA010000382.1:0-3066 GCA_037130945.1 Pseudomonadota bacterium
TCGATGGCGATGGGGGGTGGCAGCGCGCAAGGCTCAAAACCCGACAGTCATCAGGACACCACGGTGGGGTTGTCGTATGGGTTCGAGTATTAAAGAAACGTGCTAATATTTTCTGAGATATCGCATCCATCCATCCATGGAGAGTGGCGAAAAACGATTGAATACTGGATGTACAGGATTTTCTACGGGTTTCATTGGGAGAATTAGAAATGTTGAAAGAGCGTCGTTTCATTCGGTGGGTGGCGAATTCAGCAGGGCTCTGGATACTCATTCTGGTGGCTCAGGTCGCACCCGCATCCGGTCATAGTGGTCATGAGCCCTTCGCCGTGGAGTCCACACCGATGCCCGAGACCGCCACGCAGTACCTGCTGGTGCGAAGCGAGCCGGATAGCCGGACTCAATCCATGGCGATGGCCCCTCAGATGCTGAGGATCGAACTGCCTCCCCTGTTGAGACCCGCAGCCCTGGCAAAGCCTCGCCAGGGGGCCTTGAAAATTGGTGATAACCGGGTTCTTCCAAGCCCTTATCAGAAGGCCGATCTGGCGCAGCAAAGCCCTTGGACGCAGGGCACCCGTGGCTATCAAACCGCATTGGCCATTCGCTCGCCAGAGGCAGTTGGTCTGCGTCTCGGGCTGTTGTTCGAGGCGCTGCCGCCAGATTCCGAGATCCGTTTTTTCTCCCCCACGGGTGTCGATCCGACCGTGCAATCGGTCAGTGGTGAAACCCTCTTGCAGAGTCTCGCTGCCAACCGCCGTGCCGTTGCCGTTCCGGCACCCGAAGACAACCTCTATTGGTCGCCGGTGGTGGATGGCGATGAAATCGCGATGGCCATTCTCCTGCCGTCTGGCAGCACCCCCAGCGATATACGGTTCTCGATTGAACGGATCGCCCACTTACATAAATCGATTTTGGGGAATAGTTTGTTGGGCGGGACGTTGAAGATTGGGGAATCCGACTCCTGCGAACGGGATGTCAATTGTGACAACACCACCGATCCCGACGGTCACGATGTGAAGCAAGGCGTGGCTCGTATGGTTTTTCAGGGGCCAGACGGCAGTTATCTTTGCACGGGTAGTCTGCTCAACGATCAGGGCGGTACCAAGACCCCCTACTTTATCACCGCCAACCACTGTATCTCGACGCAAAGCGCGGCCTCCTCGCTGGCGACCTATTGGTTTTATCGCTCGACCAGTTGCGGCAGCGGATTGCTGAACCCCAGCAACCAGAAACGCTCCGGAGGGGCCGATCTTTTGGTCACCTTTCCGTTGGATCAGAATGACATGACCCTGTTGCGCCTACGAGAAACGCCGCCATCGGGAAGCCTATTTTTGGGCTGGTCTGCGAGCGCCGTGGCCTCGGGCACTGAGGCCATCGGGATCCATCACCCCAAGGGAGATCTGCAGAAGATTAGCTTCGGGCAAACCGGCGGATTCTGGCATTGCAAATGGAACAGCGGCGGTGAAACCTTTGGGTGTAGTTCAAGCAACAGCGGTGGGCATGTCGGGATTGATTACAATCGGGGCATGACGGAACCCGGCAGCAGTGGCTCCGGAGTTTTTATCAACCAGTATCGCCATCTCGTGGGTACCCTGACTGGAGGGAGTGGGGGCTGTAATAACGATAGCGATTATTACGGTCGGTTCGATGTCGGCTATAACGCCGGAATCAGCGACTATCTGAGTGCCGTTCCCGATCTCGCCATCTCCAGTTTTGCCGCCTCGCCGTCCAGCGTGGCCCCGGGCGGTTCGCTAGCTTTGAGTGCCACCGTGACCAATAGCGGTTCGGGTACGGCCGCAGCCACCACCCTGTCTTATTATCAATCCAGCGAAGCGACGATCACTATCAGCAGTACCCAGGTTTGCACTGACAACCTCCCAATCCTCAGTAGCGCGGCAAGTAGCTCGCAGAGCTGCAGCATTACGGCTCCCAACACAGTGGGAACCTACTATTACGGTGTTTGCGTCGGTACCGTGAGTGGCGAGTCCAACACCGGGAATAACTGCTCCAGTGGCCAGGCGGTGACGGTTGTGGCTCCAGATCTTGTTGTGACCAAGGTGAGTAGCCCCGCCACTGGCATGGCGGGAGGAAAGATCGCGGTTTCCGCGACCGTGAAAAACCAGGGGAATGCCACGGCGGATAGCTTTTGGCTAGGCTACTTCTTTTCCACGGATCCCATGATTACAATCTCCGACGATATTGATAACCATTGGGGTTGTCGCATCGCTTCCCTGGCACCTGGTGAGACATCTACTTGCTCCAGTGATATGCCGATCCCGTCTACCCTGGCCTCTGGCACCTATTACCTCGGTGCCTATGCCGATCAAAAAGAGGCGGTCAGGGAGAGCGATGAATCCAACAACGGGACTGCGGCGGCTAATACCACTCTGATCTCGGGATCAACCCCTCCCCCCCTGCCCGATTTGGTGGTGACGATGGTGACCAGCCCGCCTAGTGGCACAAAGGGAGGAAAGATAGCGGTCTCCACGACCGTGAAGAACCAGGGGAAAGCCACGGCGGGCAGTTTTTTTCTAGGCTACTTCTTTTCCAAGGATTCCACGATTACAACCTCCGGCGATATTGATAATCATTGGGGTTGTCTCATCGCTTCCCTGGCGTCTGGCGAGACATCTACCTGCTCCAGTGACATGCCGATCCCGTCTACCCTGGTCTCCGACACCTACTACCTAGGTGCCTACGCCGACAAAGATTGGTGGGTAACGGAGAGCGATAAATCCAACAACGGAAACGTGGCGGCTAATACCATAGCGATCTCGGATCCTGTCGACACCCTGATCACTCACTACTACCAATCCATTCTGGGTCGTGCCCCAGAATTATCGGGATTGGCCTATTACCAGGATAAAATTGCCAAGGCGCAAGCCCAGGGGGACGTCAAGCCGGCTTTCCGGCAAATGGGCTATGACTTTTTCAATAGTCCAGAATATCTGGATAGAAAGACAGGCAACACGGACTATATTACCAATCTTTACAAGACCTTCCTTCAGCGTGACCCGGATGCGGGTGGTTTGCAATTTTATCTGGATCGGCTCGAAAAAGGGGAATCGC
>JBAXSA010000383.1:0-3061 GCA_037130945.1 Pseudomonadota bacterium
GCACCAATCACCAGATGCACACGCGCCTCGAGACGCACCCCGGACATCCCGATGGGCTCATGAATGCCATCCTGGCCATCGATGATGAATTCCTGCGGCACCGCATGGATGATCTTCTGATCGGCGGGAATGGCCACGGCGCGGGCGGCATCCAGCACCCGTTCGACATCGCTCGCGATGACCTCCCGCTCGCGGATCGCCACGATGCCCTGAGAGTTGATGCTGCGGATATGGCTGCCGGCAATCCCGGCAAACACCGAGTGGATCTCGCAATCGGCCATCTGGGCGGCTTCTTCGACGGCCCGCTCGATGGACTGGACGGTTGATTCGATATTCACGACCACCCCCTTTTTCAGCCCCCGCGAGGGGTGATTGCCAATCCCGATGACCTCGATCTCGCCGTTTTCCCGGACATCTCCGACGATGCAACACACCTTCGAGGTACCAATATCGAGCGCAACAATTAAATTTTTTTCGCCTTTTTTTGTCATTTCACTTGCCTTTTGGTCGCATGGCTCTTATCACCCTCCACGCCGGGTTTTTGGGGAATATGCGCGGGTTCGAGTCGCCAACGCACAGAAAATCCATTGGCATAACGCAAATCGATTTGTTCCGGCGACCCCATCTCTCGAAGTCGCGGGAAAAATTTCACCAGGCGCGCAAGGCGCTCCTCCAAGCGTTCAGCCCCCAGCAGGAGATACGGGCCACCCCGGGTTGCCACGGCCCAGGCACGGCGCTCATTGACCTCCAACCGGCCAATGGTCAACCCGATACGCACCAGCTCGGCCGTGATTTGCGGGTACAGGGCCATCAGCCGCGCCACCGTCGCATCCGGCCCATCGAACTGGGGCAGATCTTCGGGAATGCTGGCGAGATCGGGCCGGAAGACCAGACCCTCGACGCTCAAAACCCCTTCTGGCCCAAAACGGGCAAAGGGTTGCTGCTCCGTCACATGGAGGTACAACCGATCTGGCCAGACCTTGCGGGCGCGAATTGTCTTGATCCAGGGTAGTTGATCTCGAATCGAGCGCAGACTGGCCACATCGAAGGAAAAAAAACCGCCGTGCAGATGTTCGGTCACCGCCCATTCCAGGGCTTTACGGTTGAGATGCTGTAACTCCCCCTCCACCCGGACGCGGCGTAGCGGAAAACTTTCGGGATCCATCACGCGCTGCACCAGCCACCAGCCGCCATAGCCCATACCGAGAATCAGCAGCAACCCGACCAGAGTCCGCCGCCACCGGGTTTGTGGCGTCATCGGGCGGGTCTCGGCCAAGGGCTCGCCAGGATAGTTCATAGGACTCAATCCAGGCTTTCTTCCAGGATACGCCACACCAGGGCATCAAAATCTAGCCCCCGGACACGCGCCGCCATCGGTACCAGGCTGTGATCGGTCATGCCAGGTACGGTGTTGATCTCGATCAACCACCAGCGGCCGTCGCGATCCCGGATTAGATCGAGACGTCCCCAGCCCTGGGCCCCCACCGCCTGAAAAGCCGCCAGGGACAGGCGCTGTAATTCGGTCTCGTCGACTGCGGACAGACCACAGGGACAGCGATAGCGAGTGGAGTCGGCGTGGTATTTCGCCTGGTAATCGTAAAAAACATGGGGCGTTTCCAGGCGAATTGCCGGGAGAGCCTCGGCACCCAAAATCGCACAGGTATATTCTTCCCCCTCGACCCAACGCTCTACCAGCACCAGGGGATCAAAGGCCGCAGCCACACGCCAGGCGGCTTCCAAGGCGCTGGCCTGATTAACCCGGGTGATACCGATGCTGGAACCCTCATGGGCGGGCTTGACGATCAGCGGAAAACCCAGCTCTGCGGCCTCCACCAGCTGTTCAAGCCGCTCCACCACCACCGCCTCTGGCGTCGGCAGACCGACCCCGCGCCACACCCATTTGGTGCGCACCTTGTCCATGCCGATGGCGGACGCCATGACCCCGCTGCCCGTGTAGGGCAGGCCCAGAACCTGTAGATAGCCCTGGAGACTGCCATCCTCGCCGCCCCGGCCATGGAGCGCGATGAAGGCCCGGTCAAAATCACCCGCGCCAAGCTCCGCCAGCGTAGCCGGGGTGAGATCGATGGCGGTCGCGTCCACCCCCTGACGGCGCAAGGCCTCAAAAATCGCCCGGCCACTCTTGAGCGAGACCTCACGTTCGGCGGATTGTCCGCCAAACAGCACCGCCACGCGGCCAAAGGGATTAGTCATGACGGTGCCTCGATACCCACGCGATGAACCTCCGGGATGAGTTCCACCCCGGTCTGGTGCGCCACCTCGATTCGCACCCGATCGATCAGGGCCTCGATGTCGGCGGCGCGGGCAGTGCCCCGGTTGATGATGAAATTGGCATGTTTTGCCGAGACCTCGGCACCGCCCAGTTGTAAACCCTTGAGTCCTGCAGTCTCGATGAGCCGTCCGGCGTGATCGCCCGGCGGATTGCGAAATACCGAGCCGCAACTGGAGGCACCGATCGGCTGGCTAGCGGCGCGCCGCTCCAGCAATTCGCGAATCCGGGTCAGCGCCGCTTCGCCATCCCCTGGCGCGAGGTTGAGAGTGGCCGCTACAAACCATTCACCCATAGGCCCCGTGACTTCCCGGTAACCCACCCGGAAATCCGCAGGATCCCGGGTACGCAGAACCCCCCGGCGATCGATCGTCGTCACTTGGGCCACCAGGGGCCAGGTGCTGGCACCGAAGGCTCCGGCATTCATCGCCAGGGCCCCGCCCAGGGTACCGGGGATACCGGCCAGAAACTCCGCGCCAATCCATCCCGCCCGGGCCGCGACCCGGGCCAGTTTGGGGCCAGCCCCCCCGGCCTCGGCCCAAACCCCCCGAGGGGTCGTCTCGATCCGATCCAGGCACCCCTGAAGCGCAATCACCGTACCTGAAAACCCGCCGTCCCGGATCAGGAGATTGCTGCCAAGCCCCAGCCACAAGAGGGGTTCATCGGCGGGCAGGCCGGACAGAAAATCCGCCAGATCCTCAACGTCCGCCGGCCGGTAAAAATGCTGCGCCGGCCCGCCCACCCGCCAACTGGTGTAACGCGCGAGCGGTTCGT
>JBAXSA010000384.1:0-3060 GCA_037130945.1 Pseudomonadota bacterium
CGCGGCGGATCTTGACAGTATTATTATCGGAGCGAGTGGTGGAACATGTTTGATTATAAATCACCAAGGTACCCGTCTTTAGGACAGTACCATTCGGCAGATAGGAAACATATCCTCCCAGGCTATCGTCCACGCTGGGTGTACCTGCCATTGGCCCATGCAGCCGGAGTACGGCCTCGCCCGTGTCGATCTGGTTGTTGCCGTTGGTGTCGACAAAAACCAGCCATCCACTCTTCCAGCATCGGGTGGCCGCAGTGGCAACGGTGCAATCCTTGGTGCCACCATCCTTGCACACCGTCACCGGCACTCCCCGTTTGGCGGCCTCGTTACGAGCCAAGTTGAAATCGCCCACTAGATCGTTGACTTGGGTGGCAAAGCGGTTGGTTTGCATCATCGTATTGAAGCTGGGAATAGCCATGGCCGCTAGAATGCCCACGATCGTAATAGTGGCAATCAGTTCAATAAACGTCACACCCCGCAGTTTCAAGGGCCGGTTGGTAATGCGCTGGCGATTCTCGCTTATCATAGGATTACCACGATGGTTATCAAGGGCAAGACAAGGTACATGAGGTGTCATTCTGATTGCAAAGCCGAGGCCGCCCGGATTTGCTGACAACTAGCCGTCTCACCCATTTCCCGCTGGGATCACAGAAGGCAACGCTGCCACTTTGAAAGGCACCGTTGATTTTTTGCGTGTATCCTTCGGGAATATAGGAGATGTAACCGGTGAAGTTGTCATTGACAGCTAGAGAACTCGGCAATGTTTCGTGAACTCGCAACAAGGTTTCCCCGTTATAGACTCTATTACTGGGATCAGCATCCACAAACACCGTCCAGCCGTTTTTCCACGAACCAGTGGCGGTATCACAAGGTTGACCGCCTCGTTGACACACCGTCACCCGTACCCCACGCTTGATGGCCTCGCTACGCGCCAGATTGATGTCGCCCATCAGGCTGCTCATCTGGGTGGTCAGGCGGTTGTTTTGTAGCATTTCCCTGAGGGCGGGCACGGCAATGGCCGCCAAGATGAGCAGCAGCGCAATAGACACTATCATCTCAATCCGGGTCAGACCGGCCATCCGGAAGGGATCGAGGCATAAGAAAAACAGACGCGACATAAAATTCCGGTGATGGAAGGACTCGCTTCACTCCGCCGATATAAAGCTAGTTTAGATGATTTGGAACAGAATAATAGGCCTACCGACGAAACGGTTGGCGAAGGGGATCACCATCATCAAAAAACTCCTGAAACCCCGCCCTTTTAGGGCGAGGATATGCGAATAGCCGGGGTGAGGGATTCGGGAAGTTACTTTCAGCCATATCCTTCAGTAGGTTCGCACAGGCTCAAACCGCTGGATACGGGCCAACGTCGCTTGCATCGCTTCGCGGATCCGCTCGGTATCGTAATGGGTTTGCAGGTTGATCCAGCTTTGCGCGTCCGTTCCGAAGAAAACCGAAAGCCGCAAGGCAGTATCCACGGTAATGCCACGCACCCCCTTGACGATCTCATTGATGCGCCGGGGCGGCACGGCAATCGCCCGGGCCAGCGCATATTGGCTGATCCCCATCGGCTTGAGCCAGTCCTCCAGTAGGATGGCGCCAGGGTGCGACAGAGGGATTTCACGAGGCATGTAAAGCTCCTTCTTAATGGTAATCGACGATCTCGACGCGCCAAGCATGGCCATCGCGCCATTCAAAACACACCCGCCATGGGTCGTTGACCTGCTGGAGATCGCAGCAAACCTACGGCAGCCACTCTTGATCCAGAATTTCGCTCGTACTCCACGGACAATCTTTAGGAAAGTGGGACAGCCCAGTCTGTTCGGCGGCTTGTGCCGTGGCATCATCCCACACCTCCTCCCACCACCCAGGATCCGCCCATTCAGCTTTAAGGCTGGGAGTACGTTCCAATCGGCGTAGGACGCCACGCCGTTGATTACGGATAGTAACTTGCCAGCTAGCCCCACGCCGTTCGGGCTGCAATTGCCACTTGAGCAGATGCGCCAACAAGACGGCAACCCGGCTGACTAATTCGCGCTGCTCACTCTTGCCCACGTCTTCGATCTCTTCGGCGATGTGTTCTACGTCGATCTCGGATAAGCGGCCCGCGCGCAAAAAAGCGGCTTGCTCGTTCGCCCAAGCTATGACATCTTGCTGATAAGGCGTCATCATCCCGTCTTCCTCATTACTGATTGCCATGCAAATACCGTTCGCCCTGAGCTGTGAGCCCTTCGGCAAGCTCAGGGCGAACGGTACCGACGTAAGTCAGACAAGCTCCTAATCCCGTACCACGCTGACCGGTTCAAGGGTAATCCTTGCACGGGTACCCGTGGCGGCGGCCAGCTTCAACCAGGTTCGCATGGAAGGTAAAACCTTCCCACTTTCCAATCGGGCGATATAGGACTGGGTGGTATTCATGCGGGTGGCTAGTTCAGCTTGCGTCAGACCCTGAGATGCTCTGGCGGCAATGACGGTGTGAGCTAGATCAAACTCTGGGGCGAGCGCGTCATAAGCGGCCCGGAATTCTGGGTCTTTCACCAATTCGGCCTCGATTTCGCTAAATGGAATCAGAGTCATGGCTTAGCGTCACTGGTCAAGACAACGGCCCAAGTATCGCTACCCATGCGAATGAGTATAGCTAATTAGGGATATAACAGACAATAACCTTATTCGAAGCCATATGCGGTACCTGCGAGCCAATGCACATGATGGATCTCGATATGTTCATCCACGGCGGCAAACCCCTGCCGCCGGAGGTTAGGGCCGGAGCGATCCGGGTGCGCGACGCTCTGGAAAAGCCGGGTAGGGTGGGCAACTGGGGGGCGGTTTTTGTGGGGGTGTGACGTGGTATATTCTAATGGTTGGATTGGTGTTCTGGAGGTGATTGATGTCCACGGTACAACCCACGTTTGATGATGTTTGGAGGATGTTTCAGGAGACTGGCCGGCAGTTTCAGGAACAGTCACGGGAGGCTGACCGGCGGCTTCAGGAACAGTCACGGGAGGCTGACCGGCGGTTTCAGGAACAGTCACGGGAGGCTGACCGGCGATTTCAGGAAAC
>JBAXSA010000385.1:0-3051 GCA_037130945.1 Pseudomonadota bacterium
GCTGGCCTATCTGGAAGAAGGAGGTTTCGACCTTTCCGTGGCGTTATGACGTAGCAGAAACCTGCTATTTCCTTCGCGGTCGGGTCATCGTCACCCCCAGCCAGGGGATTCCCCAGGAATTTCGCCGTGGGGATTTGGTGACCTTCCCGGCCGGTCTTGTCTGCACTTGGGAGATCCTGCAAGCGGTGGAAAAGCACTATGACCTTGGCTAGTGCGGGGCGTTAAACCGCTTATCCCTGCCAACCCCGCTCCAGCTGGTACAGCACGTTGAAGGGGCCGTTGGGATCGGGGTCGATGAGCCGGTTGCGCAGATGGTTGAGATAGACATCGGCGTGCTGGAGGATGATCGGCTGCCATTGTGCCCGGGTCTGCTCAAAATCCAGGGATTCCCAGGCCAACCAGGTGCCCCAGGCAAAAATCTCCCAGATCATCCAGCCCAGCAAGGCCCGAAATAAATTCATCGGGATAAAACCCGTGCGAATCATCAGCAGGAGCAATACCCAGTAGAGCATGTAGGATCCTATGTAGATCCAGACGTGCCGACCCACCGCGAAAAGATTTTCCCCATTGGGTGCGACCAGACCCTTTTCGTCGCTCACCACCGGACGGGTATCGAATCGGGCCGTGAAGTCCGCAGCAATGGCTTCGGCCAGGCGATCCCGGATGGGGTCGGGACGCGCCAGGGCCGAGATGGAAATGTTTAAGGTCTGTCCATCCAGCCACACCACCAGGGGGGGAAGACCCTCCAGATAGCGCCGCCATTCGGCGACACTCAAGCTGCGTTCCTCCTGAACGCGCAGCAGCGCGGAGTTAAGCCGGGTACCATAATTGATGGCAATATCCCGGCTAGTCACCTGGAGAGACTGCCGTGTCTCGGAAGGATTGAGAACCTTGTCGGTAAACTCGCGATTGAACGTCTCTGTCAGAAGCGGGGTACTGGAGTCGCGAGGAGAACTGGCGAAGCCGCTGGTCAGCCAATCCCTGGCAAAGGCGTTGTACGCCTGAATCTCCTCCAGCTTGCGGCGGCCAAAGGAAAGATACCAGGGCACAAAAGCCACCTCCACACGTTGACTCATCACACCAATGATCTGGTTGATGCGCCGGGTTCCATCCGCAACACTGCCGAGCCGAGCCTCGGTGAGGGCCCACAAGATATTGGGATCAACCGGTTCATGAATGGAAGAGGCAGGCCTCGTGGTACCGCCCGGCAGGGTAGGGGGAATGACCGGGCGAACCCGCAGATACAGCACCCCCACCAAACCCAGCAGTGCCACACCCAGCCAGATCAGCTCAATCCACCGGCCGATTCGGGACGGCGGGACAAGGTGTGCTAAATAGCCTGGATATCTCACAGAGTAACATCGTTGGAATCAATCTGGCCCGCCAATACCGCGCGGATATGCGACCAGGAAACGCCGAAGGCAATAATGCTGGCCGCGAGCGCCAGCACCAGGGTGACCCAAGTCCAGGCACCGATATGAGTGAGATAACCGTTGTCCAGCAGAGTCCAGACGACGCTGCCGCAAAAGGCCACCCCGCTGATGACACCCCCAGCCCCCATAGATCGGAAGGTGGCGAACATGAAGGTCAGGTTCAGGATCAACAGGACGACGCCCACCAGCACCTTGAGAGACCAGCGATGATCGCTCAGGTTGGTCAGCCAGTGATAATAGGAGCTACCGCTGGGATTATAGGTGGCCAGCACTAGAAAAGAGGCGGCACACCAGCGCAATACCACCTGCTGAAAACTAAAACTTGCTTGAGCCATTGTCTCACCTTAATTACATACGCTTCACGGCCATTAGGTTACCCCAAGGGCCGCCGCAACGAAATTCCCCTGGGCATATTGTCCGGCGGATACCTGCCAAAAATCCCCATCGGATCCGCTTGGCTATGGCCTGGCAAGGTTGAAATACGGCATAATCGAAGGATCTGGAGGTTTTGGGTTCAGCCTGGGATCGGGCGTTAAAAACCTCTCCATGCCGCCGGGACAAACCCATGATGGCTCCACGCCCACCACTAGAAACCTACCACTGTCTTTTTGATGCCCTGAGTACTGTGATGCGTGGTCAGGCTTCCGGTATTCGCAAGCTTCTGGCGGCCTTTGCGAGTGGCGGGCATGTGTTGCTCGAAGACCTGCCGGGCACCGGCAAGACCACTCTGGCCAAGGCCTTCGCCCGCGCCTTGGCGGCGGATTTTCAGCGCATCCAGTTCACCCCGGACATGCTCCCCGCCGACATCTTGGGCGTGTCGGTGTTCGAATCGTCTGGCCAGGGTTTTTTCAGACTTCATCGCGGGCCGGTCTTTACCGAGATCCTGCTCGCCGACGAGATTAACCGCGCCTCGCCACGGACGCAATCGGCGCTGTTGGAGGCCATGGGGGAAGGCCAGGTCAGCCTGGAGGGTGTACGTCACGATCTGCCACCCTTGTTTTTTGTCATCGCCACCCAGAATCCCATCGAGTTCCACGGTACCTATCCGCTGCCGGAAGCCCAAATGGATCGCTTTGCCCTGCGTTTTTCCCTGGGCTATCTGAGTTTGGAAGAAGAGGTGTTGCTGCTGACGGATCAGCGGGAAGGACATCCACTGGAGCGGCTTACCCCCTGCGTGACGCGCGAAGATGCCCTGGTGCTTAAGGCCGCCGTGCCCCGGATCCATTGTAGCGAGGCCTTGAAGCAATACACGGTGCGTCTGACTTCTGCCACCCGCCACCACACCGGCGTACAGATGGGAGCCAGCCCACGAGCCTCCCTCTCCCTGATGAAAGCCGCCCAGGCCCTGGCCCTGTTCGACGGCCTTGACTTTGTGACCCCCGAGCATCTGTATGAAATGGCTGTGGCGGTGATCGCCCACCGTTTGAAGCTGGATCCGCAAGCCCACTTCGCGGGCCTGACGTCCGAACAGGTGGTACGCTCGGTTCTGCAAGAGATACCCGTACCGGTCTAAGATGCCGGCAAGGCCAATCTCTCCGTGGATTTTATGGAATAGACCCCTTGCACGGCCACCAGCGTAAAGTCGCGCAATGTTGATGCGTGAACTCTGTGTCCGATG
>JBAXSA010000386.1:0-3033 GCA_037130945.1 Pseudomonadota bacterium
AGACAACAACGCCCATGGTATCCTCATTTTTAGTCAGCACCGTCTGGCCCAAAACTCGCAGTTGACAAGACTCTGGGAGCTAGGGACACTTCGCGGGGATTTGATTTGTGACGAATTGGAGAGATTTTCCCATGCGTATGAGTTTTTATACAGCCCTTGCCGGGTGTCTGGCATTGGCAATAACGGGTGGAGTGGCTGCTGCTGAAGACGCGGTGATCCGGATCGGTCATGCGGCGCCCCTGACTGGCCCGCAGGCCCATCTCGGCAAGGACAACGAAAATGGCGTGCGGTTGGCGATCGACGACCTCAACGCCAAGGGTTTTGAAATCGGCGGCCAGAAGGTGCATTTTGAACTCCTGTCCGAGGACGATCAGGCCGATCCCCGCCAAGGTGCCATCGTGGCCCAAAAGCTGGTGGATGAAAAGGTCAATGGCGTGATTGGCCACCTCAATTCGGGCACCACCATTCCGGCCTCGCGAATCTATCAGGAGGCGGGAATGGCGCAGATCTCCCCCTCCGCCACCAATCCCAAATACACCCTGCAGGGGTTTGAAACAGCCTTCCGGGTCATGGCCAACGACGAGCAGCAGGGCCGGGTTTTGGGGGAATTTGCGGTCAAGACGCTGGAAGCCAAGACCATCGCGGTCATTGACGACCGCACCGCCTATGGTCAAGGGCTGGCGGATGAATTCATGAAGTCCGTCAAAATGTTGGGCGGCAAAATCGTGGATCGCCAGTACACGACCGATAAATCCACCGATTTTTCGGCGATCCTCACCAGTATCAAGGGCAAAAAACCGGCCTTGGTGTTTTTTGGCGGCATGGACGCCCAGGGCGGGCCGATGTTGAAACAGCTCAAACAGCTGGGCTTGACCGCCAAGTTCCTGGGCGGCGATGGGATCTCCACCCCGGAATTCATCAAACTCGCGGGTGACGCGGCCGAGGGACAATATTCCTCCCTGCCCGGCGTACCCCTGTCAGCGATGCCCGGTGGCCCAGACTTTGAACAGCGTTTCACCACCCGTTTTGGCAAGATTCAGCTCTACGCGCCCTATTGCTACGATGCCGTGATGGTGATGGCCGATGCCATGCAGCGAGCGGGCTCCGCGCAACCCGCTGACTATCTTCATGCGTTGCACAAGACTAATTACCAGGGTGTCACCACGCGGGTGAGATTCGATTCGAATGGCGATCTTCGCGATGGTGCCATCACCGTCTATCAGGTGAAGGGCGGGCAGTGGGAGGCCGTCAAGACTTTGGGTGGCGTATCACCCTAAAGTCTGGGCAACCCCCGCTCTGAATGGATATCC
Source organism: Pseudomonadota bacterium (assembly GCA_037130945.1). GTDB lineage: Bacteria > Pseudomonadota > Gammaproteobacteria > Chromatiales > Chromatiaceae > JBAXSA01. The sequence goes on from JBAXSA010000386.1 coordinate 1,311, forward strand.
TGCTACAACAAATCGCCAATGGCCTGGTTCTGGGTAGCATCTACGCCCTGGTAGCCCTGGGCTACACGATGGTTTACGGGATTCTGGGACTCATCAACTTTGCCCATGGCGAGGTGGTGATGGTGGGGGCGCTCACGGCGCTCACGGTGGTACAAGCCCTCGTCGATGGCGGGGCGTCCGGCCCCTGGGTGGTGCTGGCGGGCCTGGCCGTGGCGGTGCCGGTGTGCATGACGCTCGGGTTCGTCATCGAGCGGGTGGCTTATCGTCCCCTGCGTCATGCCCCTCGGCTAGCCCCTTTAATCACCGCCATCGGGGTCTCAATTCTGCTGCAAAATCTGGCGATGCTGGTGTGGGGGCGTTTTTATCACGCCTTTCCGGGGGTGCTGCCGCAACAGGCCCATGTCTTGTGGGAGGCCAGCCTGACCGATGTGGATATCCTTATCATCGGGGTGGCGGCGCTGATGATGGGGGGGCTGTGGCTGCTCGTCCATCGCACCCGTCTCGGCACCGCCATGCGAGCCACGGCTGAAAATCCCCTGGTGGCGCAACTCTTCGGCGTGAATGTCAACCGCGTGATCTCGCTGACCTTCGTGATAGGTTCGGGACTGGCCGCAGTGGCGGGTCTCCTGGTGGCCGCCAAATATTCGGTGGCCCATTATTCCATGGGTTTTTTGCTCGGCCTCAAGGCGTTTACCGCAGCGGTGCTGGGTGGCATCGGCAATCTCGCCGGGGCGATGGTGGGGGGGATCTTGCTGGGGCTGATCGAATCGCTGGGTGCCGGGTATATCGGGGATTTGACCCATGGCTTTCTGGGCAGTCATTACCAGGACATCTTCGCTTTTTTTGTCTTGATCCTGGTCTTGATCTTCCGTCCCGCCGGGCTGATCGGCGAGACGGTGGCGGAACGGGCCTAAGCGTGGGAGAAGGCGTGCGCCGCTGGGGCTATGGTCTGGGGTTTTTTTTGCTACTCCTGATCCTGCCATTTGCCGTAGGTCAGGGATTGGGCAATAGCTGGCTGCGAATCCTCGACTTTGCCCTGCTCTATGTGATGCTGGCCCTGGGTCTCAACATCGTCGTGGGATACGCGGGGCTTTTGGATCTCGGCTATGTCGCCTTCTACGCAGTCGGTGCCTATCTCTACGCCATTTTGGCCTCACCGCAATTCGACGCACATTGGCCAGCACTGCTCCTCCTGCCGCTGGGGGCGCTGGCTGCCGGGGTGTTTGGGGTGTTGCTGGGGGCCCCCACCCTGCGGTTGCGAGGCGATTATTTGGCGATTGTCACCCTCGGGTTTGGCGAGATCGTCCGTATCTTCATCAATAATCTCAATGCGCCCATTAATATTACCAACGGCCCCCAGGGGATCAGCGGGATCGACCCAATCCAGGTGGCCGGCTGGTCATTCAACAAGCCCCTGGTTCTGGGCGATTGGGCTCTGGCGTCGCTGTACCAATACTATTTTTTGTTTCTGCTGGCGGCGGCCCTGGTGGCCTGGGTGTCTTATCGTCTGGAGGATTCCCGCATCGGACGGGCCTGGATGGCGATCCGGGAGGACGAGGTGGCGGCCAGGGCGTGTGGCATCGACACCCGCAACCTCAAGCTCCTGGCCTTTGCGATGGGTGCCAGTTTCGGGGGGGTGGCCGGCGGCCTATTCGCCGGTTTTCAGGTTTTCGTCAGCCCGGAATCCTTTGGGCTGATGGAGTCGGTGATGATTTTGTGCATG
>JBAXSA010000387.1:0-3032 GCA_037130945.1 Pseudomonadota bacterium
CCCCTGGTCGGAGGCAATTTCAAGGTGGGTAACGAGGAAATTAGAACCGACGGCGTGGCCACCTACCGATCCATGGTGGATGTCGCCGACACGCAGCTAAAAAACTACGACTACACCATCGTTGCCGCGCCAAAGCCACCGCTTCGTCTCGGAGATATCGCCAAACTGGAAGATGGGCCGGGGGAAGCCGACCAGTATGTCTATTTTGCATATGGTCGCGGTGGGCCTGCTGAAGCCACAGTTCCTGGCCCCCTTGCGGCATCGACCTTTCGCCCCGCAGTGACGCTGTCCGTGGCCAAGCTGCCCGGCACCAGTGCCAATCAAGTGGCCCAGCACGTACTCGAGAAAGTCGAGGCACAGAAGGGACTCATGATTCCCGACGATGTTCACGTGGAGGTCACGCGCAACTACGGACAGACCGCCACGGATCGGTCGGACGAACTCCTGTTCCATATGGGAATTGCCGTATTTTCCGTCACCCTGTTGATCCTGGTCTTTCTGGGATGGCGTGAGTCACTGGTGGTGGCCATCGCGATCCCAATTACCTTGGGAATGACCTTGAGTGCGTTTTATTTTCTGGGATACACGCTCAACCGGGTGACGATGTTTGCCTTGATTTTCTCCATCGGCATCCTGGTGGACGATCCGATTGTCGATGTCGAAAACATCGTGCGCCACTTGCGTCTACCGCGTAACAAAGATCGGGCGATTCCGGCGGTGGTCATTGAGGCGGTCAATGAGGTTCGCAGTCCACTCATCCTGGCAAGCCTTGCCGTGATGCTGGCCATACTGCCCATGGGCATGGTGGGCGGACTGATGGGACCCTACATGCGGCCGATTCCGGTAGGCGCGGGCTTTGCCATGTTGCTGTCAATGATCGTTGCCTTCGTCATCACCCCTTGGGCTGCCACCAAAATCTTGAAACCTCGTAGCTCAGGGAGCGAAGAAGATCAGGAAAGCCGCCTGACCCGGATCTATCGCCACATGATGAACTGGCTCATGAGCCAGCGCCGCTATCGATGGCTGTTTCTGGCGACAACCGCCGTACTGATGCTCGGTTCGCTCTCGTTGTTTCCGGCAAGCCAGGTCAAGGTCAAGATGTTGCCGTTCGACAACAAAAACGAATTCCAGGTTATCCTGGACATGCCGGAGGGAACGCCCCTGGAGAAGACTGCTGCGGTGACTCGCGAAATGGCCGCCGTCATCGCCCAATTCGACCAGGTGAGGGATGTCGAGGTGTACGCCGGTTTGGCTTCGCCCTTCAATTTCAACGGCCTGATTCGTCACTACTACCTGCGGAGTGGTTCCACGATGGGCGATATCCAGGTCAATCTGATCGATCGCCACCATCGGACTGAGCAAAGCCACGCCATCGCCAAGAAGATTCGGGTGGCATTGCAGCCGCTGGCTCAGCGTCACGGCGCCAGAATTAAGGTCGCCGAGGTGCCACCCGGTCCCCCGGTACTGGAAACCCTGGTCGCCGAGATTTATGGACCTGATGAGTCCGAGCGCATCCGGCTGGTCAGGGCCATTGAAGCGATCTTCCACGACACCGAGGGGGTGGTGGATGTGGATCACTGTCTGCTCTATGACCAGCACAAGACGATCTTCAAGGTGGATCGGGAGAAGGCCGCGCTGAACCACATTGATCCTGAAATGTGTACCCAGAACCTGAACATTGGTCTCAATGGCCGTCTGGCGGGCGTACTACATGATCCGCGCGAGCGCGAACAGGTAGATATCCGCCTGCAACTTCCCGAAGCCGAACGCTCCTCCGTCAATGACATTCTGGCCTTGCCGGTTCGCGGCCGAGACCTGCGTTTTGTCCCGCTGGGCGAAATGATGAGCGTACAGGATACCGTCATCGATCAGCGATACAGTCACAAAAACCTGAAGCCAGTTTCCTATGTCATCGCCGATGTCGCTGGCGTGATCGAAAGTCCAGCCTTTGCCATCCAGGCGGTTTGGGATCGAATCAGGGCACTCCAGCCGAATGATGGCAAGGATCCCGGGCTGGACATCTACTTCGCAAGCCAGCCTTTCGATGACACCCGCTATGGCGTCAAGTGGGACGGCGAAATGCATGTGACCTACGAGGTATTCCGCGACCTTGGGTTGGCCTTCGTGGCGGCACTGGTGTTGATCTATATCTTGATGGTCGGCTGGTTCGATTCCTACCTGACGCCGCTCATCATTATGGCCGTGATCCCGTTATCGCTGATTGGGATACTGCCCGCCCATGCGCTCATGGGGAGTTTTTTCACCGCGACTTCGATGATCGGGTTCATGGCGGGTGCCGGGATTGTCGTGCGCAATTCGATCATCCTGGTGGATTTTATCAAGCTTCGCCAATCGCAAGGCAGACCGCTACAAGAAGCCGTGGTGGACGCCGGTGCGGTGCGTTTTCGTCCCATGGTGCTCACCGCCGCAGCGGTAGTGGTGGGTTCGACGGTTATTCTGTTCGACCCGATCTTTCAGGGTTTGGCGATTTCTCTGATGGCCGGAGAAATTACCTCGCTGCTGATTGGCAGAGCGGCCATTCCCATCCTCTACTTCATGGCGCAAAAGACCACTATCATTGGCAATTCGGGGCTTCCCAATTTAACCCCCGCAGAAACACGGCAGGATGTTGCCCCGGGCCTCACAAACTGAGAAGCAAGGGCATCGAGTGATATCCCCGATATCAAACTGTACTTGACTGATACACCAATGAAGACTCAAACCGTCTTGTGCGTGGATGATGACATCACGGTACTCAACGCATTGCGTAGTGTGCTGGTAAAAACCCTTGGAGGCCGCGCTGTTGTTGAAATTGCGGAAGATGGGCTTGACGCGCTCGAGATCTGTGATGAACTCCTGCAACAGGGGCAAGAACTCAGCGTGGTGATTTCGGATTTCATCATGCCCGGCATGCGTGGCGACGAACTCCTGATCCGTTTACACAAGATGTGCCCACAGGCCATAAAAATCATGTTGACCGGCCAGAGCGATTTGCAAGGCATCAAGCGGACAATCAATGAGGCCAATCTTTA
>JBAXSA010000388.1:0-3031 GCA_037130945.1 Pseudomonadota bacterium
CGTTTACAGCGTGGACTACCAGGGTATCTAATCCTGTTTGCTCCCCACGCTTTCGTACCTCAGCGTCAGTATTGGCCCAGGAGGCCGCCTTCGCCACTGGTGTTCCTCCGGATATCTACGCATTTCACCGCTACACCCGGAATTCCACCTCCCTCTACCATACTCTAGTTCAGCAGTATCAAATGCAGTTCCTAGGTTAAGCCCAGGGATTTCACATCTGACTGACTGTACCGCCTACGCACGCTTTACGCCCAGTAATTCCGATTAACGCTTGCACCCTCCGTATTACCGCGGCTGCTGGCACGGAGTTAGCCGGTGCTTCTTCTTTGGGTAACGTCAAGGCCTAGTGATATTAGCACTAAACTTTTCTTTCCCACTGAAAGTGCTTTACAACCCGAAGGCCTTCTTCACACACGCGGCATTGCTGGATCAGGCTTTCGCCCATTGTCCAATATTCCCCACTGCTGCCTCCCGTAGGAGTCTGGGCCGTGTCTCAGTCCCAGTGTGGCTGGTCGTCCTCTCAGACCAGCTACCGATCGTAGCCTTGGTAGGCCATTACCCTACCAACTAGCTAATCGGACGTGGGCTCATCTGATAGCGCAAGGTCTTTCGATCCCCTGCTTTCCTCCTTGGAGCGTATGCGGTATTAACCCGAGTTTCCCCGGGTTATCCCCCACTACCAGGCAGATTCCCACGCATTACTCACCCATCCGCCACTTTACTCACCCCCGAAAGGGCTTTCTCGTTCGACTTGCATGTGTTAGGCATGCCGCCAGCGTTTAATCTGAGCCAGGATCAAACTCTTCAGTTTATATCATATCGACTACATAATGTAGCCATGTTTACCTGACTCGAGAATTACAGAATTGCTGTAATACTCTCGTCTTATCACTATGTCCTAATGATCGACGGAGTACCCACACAAATCATCTGAATATTTTTTTAAAGAGCTTAGCGGAACCATCCGTTATATCAAACCCCGCGCTTTGCAGGTTCTCATCAAGACCCCTAAACAGTGGCCCCGATGAGCTTTGCATTATGGCGCAATTTCCAAACTTCGTCAACACCCTTCCTAAAAATTCCTTGTCGATCCGTCTCGTTTCGTCCTTCCCTTCCGCTGCCGTCCTCCAGCGAGAAGCGGAATATACAGAGCTGCTTCCTGGACGTCAACTTTTTTTGGATCTGGTCAGCAGACAGCAAGTAACTATTTTAGGTCGCATGGGGGTCTAACGGCTACGGCGACATCATTTTCAGTCACACGATATCCCAATGGCAGAGCCACCAATATATCCATCACACCGCAAAAGGGGCATACTTGCCCGCTGATTGCATTCTGAATCTTTAAATGTCCGAAATGGCGATCCGCTGCAAGACCCTTGCTATAGTTTTTCACCAACGCGCACTCGGCTGAGTCTAAAATTATGTCGCTGAACAGCACCGAAGAGATCATTGAAGACCTACGCAACGGCAAAATGACGATCATCATGGATGACGAAGATCGTGAAAACGAAGGCGATTTGGTGATAGCCGCCGATAAAATCACGCCTGATGCGGTTAACTTCATGGCAAAGTATGGTCGTGGATTGATCTGCCTTACTTTGACCAAGGAGCGCTGTCAGCAACTTCGTCTGCCCCTTATGGTTGTCGATGCCACAACCCATCATAGTACCGCCTTTACCGTATCCATTGAGGCTGCTGAAGGGGTGACCACAGGTATTTCCGCTGCCGACCGGGCAACAACCGTCAAAGCCGCCGTGGTCGCAAACGCCCGGCCCCAAGATTTGCTGCAACCTGGCCATATTTTTCCCCTCATGGCCCAACCGGGTGGGGTGTTGGTGCGAGCGGGGCACACCGAAGCCGGTTGCGATCTGGCGCGTCTTGCCGGACTTACCCCGGCTGCGGTGATCGTCGAGATTCTCAATGAAGATGGCAGCATGGCTCGCCGCCCGGATCTTGAACGCTTTGCCGACAAACACGGTCTTAAAATCGGTTCGATAGCGGAGCTGATCCATTATCGCATCCGTACGGAAAAGGCCGTAGAACAAGTCACTAGCTGCCATATTGCGACTAAATTTGGTGAATTTCGGCTTCACGCCTATCAAGATAGTGTCGATAACGAACTCCATCTTGCCCTGACCAAGGGCGAAATTCATCCGGAACAGCCGGTTTTGGTTCGTGTTCACATGCAAAACACGCTATGCGATCTTTTTGCACCCAACCACGTTGGCTGTGGCTGGCCCCTGCATCATGCCATGCAACAAATCGCCCAAGAGGGCGCGGGCGTCATCGTCATCCTGCGTAATCGCGATTCCGCCGCTGACATTCTGATGCGTATCCGCGACTTTCAATTCCACGAGCCCGAAGATTCCGTGCCAGCTCGCGGGGATCGCAACACCTTGCGGGTCTATGGCATTGGTGCCCAGATTTTGGCTGATCTTGGGGTTCGCAAGATGCGTGTGTTGAGCGCCCCTAAAAGTATCCTCGGCCTTTCGGGCTTTGACCTGGAGGTCGTCGAATATGTGGATTGCCTTTGACCATGCCTAATTTTTCCTAAGAGGAACAGCATCGTATGATGATTCGCACCCTGGAAGGCCAACTGACCGTTAGCCAGGCCCGTTTTTGTCTTGTGGCATCGCGGTTTAATAGTTTTATCGTCGAACACCTGGTGTCGGGTGCGCTGAACACCCTCAGGCGCCATGGTGCACAGGATTCCGATCTCACCCTGGTATGGGTACCAGGTGCCTTCGAGATGCCTCTGGCACTTAAAAAGATTGCCGCCAAGAATGAACACGATGCCCTGATTGCCTTGGGTGCGGTGATTCGCGGTGGTACGCCTCACTTTGATTTTGTAGCGGGTGAATGCACCAAGGGCATTGCCCATGTCATGATCGAGTACAGCATACCCATCGCTTTTGGTTTACTCACCGTGGACACCATAGAACAAGCCATCGAACGAGCTGGTACCAAGGCGGGTAATAAAGGCGCGGAGGCTGCCTTATCTGCCATCGAGATGGTCAACCTGCTGAAACAA
>JBAXSA010000389.1:0-3031 GCA_037130945.1 Pseudomonadota bacterium
GCATGAAATACATCCTGGATACCTGCACCTATTTCTGGCTGGTGGACGATCAAACCAAGCTGTCCGCCCCGGCGATGGGAGCGATGGGTGACGCCAATAATACCCTTCATCTGTCCGCCATCACGGTCACGGCAATCCATCGGCTTGTCCGCAAGGGCAAGATCGCAATCCACGCTCCGAACGGGCTGGAGGCTTGGTTCCAGAAGGGGCTTGCCCACCACCGGGTCACCTGCGAGCCCATCACCCTGGCCATCGCTCATGCGGCTGAGATGCTGCCTGCGATTCATAACGATCCCGCCGACCGCTTCATCCTCGCCACAGCGAAGATTCTCGCCGGGAGAGTTCTATCGCCAGACGCGGTCATGCCGAAGTATCCCGGCATCGGTGTCGAGTGGTGACACCAGCAAGCCTTTGGCGTGCTGCGGCGACTCCTGGCTGACCCGCGCCATCGGTTCGTCCCCGACGATTTGGGCTGTGAAGATCGCGTGGTGAGAACCGATTTGATGGGAGGGCCCAACCAGATCACCGATCATTACCTCGTGGCTTTGGCCCGCCAGCACCAAGTCAGCCTTGCCACACTCGACGAACCGCTGGCAAGAAGTTTTGCCGGCGAACCAGAAATTATCTCAAACAAATCCAAGGGGAATATCATTCGCAACAACACCATCCTGGAAAGTCAGGGCGGGATCTGCCTGCGCACGGGGCAGTATTGTACCGTCGAGGGCAATTTTATTATCGGGGCCGGATCCTATTCTGGAAACAGCATTGTCACCGGCACGGCCAGCGTCCGCCAAGGGGGGATCCGGGTCATTGGAAAAAACCACATCGTCCGAAACAATTATATCTTCAATGTGTTGGGAACTACCGCCCGTGCCGCTCTCTGCGTGATGTCGGGTGAGTCTAACTATTATGAAGGGGATCCGGCCAACGCCATCGGAAACACCGGATCGTATTTGCCGGCGGACAACGCCCAGATTTACAACAACACCTTCATCAACTGCGCGGAGATCAATTTAGGTTACTTAGCTTCGGACAGCTATGCCTCTCCGGCCTCACCTGTCGGGGTAAAGTTTTATAACAACGTGTGGCAGGGGAACGGCTCAGCCAGCTCGGTTGTGGTTCAAGATACCACCAGTGCAACCAGTGCACCTGGCTATACTCCGATCGTTCTGGGTGGTTCGGGAGGTAACTACATTTATGAGACCAGTAGCGCTAAATACGGCTGGAACGGTTTGGTAGGAACTTATTCGGCTTCTGCAAGTCCAGCGATCACCGAGACCTTCGGAAATTATAAGATTCCGACTTCGAGCAGTCCGCTGCTTGGTGCTGCGAATGCCACACTTTGTGCCACGACGGACATTCGGGGGTTCGACCGCCCGGCGACCGGCCGAGATATTGGATGTTACGAGCGAGATGCCACCGGCAGTACGGCCTATGCTCCCATGCTGCGGAATGAAGTCGGCGCCGTCTTCGACGGGGGCCCGTCCGTCTCGTCTAACTACCCGACGGTCTCCCTTTATGAATCTTTTGAAACTTATACCATTGGTGCTGCCATTCCGACCGTTGCTGCTCCTGCGACTACGGGGGTCAAGGGTATTGGCCAGGTCACGGCCGCCAGCGGAGGTGCCTTACTAGGATCAGGGACGAAAGCCGCTTGGCTCAATGACATCATTTCTGGCTCTGGAGGGAGCGGTCAACTTGAGCTCAACGCTTTTGATGCTGCGCAAAGCACTCTCTCGATCTCTTTCGATATTGCCAACAACGCAACAGCATCAGCAACCGGAACTCAGCCGTTGAATATAGGCCTCTTGGCTTGGAACACGACCGTAGCAACCGCAGGTGGCTCCAGTGCAAAAAGGATTTGTGGTGTGACACTGAATCAGGATGGTTCGCTAACGACTCCAGTGTTTTCAGTTCAGGGGGGAAGTGGCGGGAATTCGGTTTATACAGGGACCTACGATCGCACAAAAAAACAGACCGTGAACATTTATGCCAACGATCAGGATGCAAGCTCAGTAAACTATCTTGGTTCTGATGGCGTGTACCGGGCTTTAGCGGCCAATAGTTTTTCGGTATTCCTTAATCAAGTTTTCGTTGGCGCTTACGCCTTTAACACCGTGGCTACGGATAACAGCGGCACGTTGCTCACAGGGAATAGCAATCTAGGGCGTATTGGCTTCAACACCTCCACCACTAATCTCGGAAATTGGTTGATCGATAATGTGTCGATGTCGACGATGCCGGCTGGGGTGGTCATTCCGGTGGTGACTCCGCCGGTCCTCACCAGCCCCACCACCGCCAGCGGGCAGGCGGGAACCGCCTTTACCTACACCCCGAGCTATACGGGCACTACTCCCGATAGCTACTCCATCGCTGGGACACTGCCGAACGGATTGAGCTTCGATACCGCATCGGGGTCAATCTCCGGAGCCTCGAATCAAAGCGGAAGCTGCACGGGCACCATTACGGCGACGAACACGGGGGGCAGCGGTTCGCTGAACCTGACGATGACCTTCTCCGCCGCGCCGCCGAATATTTTCAGCGGCTCGAATCCCAGTCTCAACACCGATACCAGTTGGAGTCTTGGATATCCTCCAACCGCCTCCACCTATGGTGGTTCCTATACCGATCTTGGTTTCATCTCTGCGGCGACCAGTCTCACGACGACTTCCGGTAACATTAACGGCAAGTCCTACAACGTGACCAACGGCCTAAGCTACGTGTTCAGCTCCGTGAGAACCAACACCGGGGTAGGTAACGGGACTATTTATAAAATTGGTAATACGGGAAGCACGGACACCAACGTGTTCACTAACACCATCACGGGCATCACCAACCAGTTGGCCTATCTGGCCAACAACTCGAGCATCACGTTCTCCCGTTTGAGTCCCAGCAACAACGTTCCTTCCGTCCTTCAGCTCCGAAACAGTGGGTCACTGCGGGTGGAGACCGGATCCACCCTCGATATTCAGACGGATTTCACCCAGACGAGCGCCGGTTCTGCTTATGGCTGGACGAAGATCGGGGGAGG
>JBAXSA010000390.1:0-3026 GCA_037130945.1 Pseudomonadota bacterium
CCATTCCGGTGTCGCTGGTGGTGACGACAATGCGTAATGATGCGGGCGAGATCATCGGCTACCTCGGCATCGCCGAAGACATCAGCGAACGCAAGGAGACCGCCAGGGCGTTACAGGATCACGCCCAGCTGACCCAGACCATCCTGGACAATGTCATTGACGGCATCATCACCATTGATGACCGGGGCACTGTGGCATCGTTCAACCGATCTGCCGAGCGCATCTTTGGCTACAGGGCAGACGAGGTGTTGTGTCGAAACATCAGAATGCTGATGCCCGAGCCCTACCACAGCCAGCACGATGGCTACCTGACCCATTACCGGGACACAGGGGTCAAACGGATCATCGGTCTCGACCGCGAGGTGGTGGGACAGCGCAAAAACGGCGACACCTTCCGATGGATTTGGCGGTTTCGGAAGTGAGCCACAGCGGCCAGCGCCTGTTCGTCGGCCTGGTGCGCGACATCACCGAGCGCAAGCGCGTGGAGCGGATGAAGAACGAGTTTGTTTCCACGGTCAGCCATGAATTGCGTACCCCGCTGACCTCTATTGCCGGTGCCTTGGGCCTGATCTCGGGCGGTGCCCTGGGCGATCTGCCGCCCCCAATGAAACCCCTGATCGAGATTGCTCACAACAATAGCCAGCGTTTGGCCCACCTCATCAACGATCTCCTCGATATGGAGAAGATCGCGGCCGGCAAGTTACAATTTGACCTCCGGGTGTTGGATCTGATGCCGCTGGTGGAACAGGCGCTGGAGGCCAACCAGGCCTATGGCGAGCCGCACCATGTGGGTTTTAGCCTGACCGGACGGGTCGACAACCTCGCCGTACAGGTCGATAGCTTGCGTTTTCAGCAGATACTGGCCAATTTTCTCTCCAATGCCGCCAAGTTTTCGCCAGAAGGCGGCCAGGTGGAGGTCGCCGTTCAGCGCCAGAATGGCTGGGTTCGGGTCATGGTGCGGGATCAGGGGCCCGGCATCCCCCTGGATTTCCGCGCCCGCATCTTCGAGAAATTTTCCCAGGCCGATTCCTCCGATACCCGGCAGAAGGGCGGTACCGGACTGGGACTGGCGATTTCCAGGGAACTCGCGGAGCGCATGGGGGGCAGGGTCGGGTTCGAATCCCTGGTGGGTGAAGGGGCGACCTTCTGGGTCGAACTGCCCGTCCACCCGCAGGCATCAGCGTAGTGGAAAACCGTAGGAAACCATCAAGATGAGTACATTGAATCGCGTCCTCTACGTCGAGGACGAACCGGATATCCAGGCCGTGGCTAAAATCGCCCTGGAAGTGGTCGGTGGCCTGACCGTGAAGATTTGTTCCTCCGGCGAGGAGGCGTTGCGCGAGGCCGAGGCCTTCCTGCCGGACATGATCTTGCTCGACGTGATGATGCCGGGCATGGATGGCCCTTCCACACTCAGGGCGCTGCGCGAACGGCCCGCGCTCGCAGTGACGCCCGTGGCCTTCATGACCGCCAAGATTCAACCGCCGGAGGTCTCCCACTACCTCTCCCTGGGTGCCCTGGCGGTTATTCCCAAGCCCTTCGACCCCATGACCCTGGCTAGCCAGGTGCGTGCCATCTGGGAAAAACGCCATGGATGAGCGGCAAGCGGCCATTGCCGCCGAACTGGCCAAGCTGCGCGAGTCCTACCTTGCGCGAATATCTCAGGAAATGGCCGGCCTGGCCGAACTGGCAGCGGGTCTGATCAACCTGCCAGAGGATACAGGTCAGCGCCTCGAAGACTTGAATCAGCACCTGCACAAACTGGCGGGTTCCGGTGGTACCTTTGGCCTTCACGACCTGAGCCGCCAGGCGCGAACCCTGGAGGAAACCGTGCGAGGTTGGTTAGCCGCCGATTTCAGCGCCGTGAATCGAGCGCAGCGACAGGAGCTTGCTGCGGCCGTCGTGGCCTTGGCTGCGACGCTCGACCCGCACGAGGCGGCCCCACCCAACAAGGTGACGGGCGTCCCGAATGCCCCGGTGCTGCTGGACGCCAACCGGCGCATTCAGGTCTGGCTGGTGGAGGACGACGTTCTACTCGGTGAGACGTTGCGACAACGGCTCGAGTCATTCGGCTATGAGGTGCGTCTCTTCACCCGGATCGATGCCATCGAGGCGGCCGCTCGCCTGGCGTCCCCGGACATCCTGGTGGTGGACGCGATGTTTCCGGAGGAGGGTGCCAATGCCACCCTGGCCTTCTCGGAACGCCCGGTTTTTCAGGCTCTGACGTGTCCACTCCTGTTCATGTCCGCGCAGGGCGATTTTCAGTCGCGGGTGCGCGCCGTGCGCCTGGGGGCCGAGGGTTTTCTGCTGAAACCGCTGGATGTGCCGCAACTCGTCAACCGCATCGAACGGACATTGGAAGAGCGCTTTGCCGTCCCCTACCGGGTACTGATCGTCGACGATGACGTCGATCTGTCCCACCATTTCCGCCTCGTACTCAGTACCGCCGGCATGGAAGTGGAGGTGCTGAACCATCCGGAGACGGTGATCGACAAGGTTTCGGCGTTTCACCCGGAACTCATCCTGATGGATCTGTACATGCCCGGCTACTCGGGACAGGAACTGGCGGCGGTGATCCGGCAACACGACGAATGGATTGGCTTGCCCATTGTTTATCTGTCCGCCGAAACCGACCGCGACAAGCAGCTTCAGGCCATGAAACGGGGTGCTGACGATTTTCTCACCAAGCCGATTAGTGACGCCCAGCTGGTCGCTGCCGTCCGGGTGCGCACCGCCCGTTCCCGGCAACTGGCCGACCTGATGACTAAGGACAGCCTGACAGGGCTACTCAAGCACGCCCGCATCAAGGAGACCCTCGCGGTTGAACTGGCCCGCGCCCGGCGTAACGGAACACTGCTGAGCGTGGCGATGATCGATATCGATTACTTCAAGAAGGTGAACGACACTTACGGCCACGCCACGGGTGACCGGGTCATCGTGGCCCTGGCGCATCTGCTCAAGCAGCGTCTGCGGAAAACCGATGGCATTGGCCGCTACGGTGGCGAGGAGTTTGTGGCGATTCTGCC
>JBAXSA010000391.1:0-3025 GCA_037130945.1 Pseudomonadota bacterium
CGCACAGACGCTTTACTCAGAGGCCTGCTGTACTCACCCAGCGGCGAGAAGATTTACCCTCCTCGGTGCCTCCTCGGTGCCGATGAGGAGAGATAGGGAATTCCAAGTCCTGGACATCCCGTCAAACCGCAGAGCCACGCCATGATTGATCGCAAATACTTGGGTCATCTGCTGTCGCCACAGGATTGGCTATTGCGATTGGTATTTTGGGGCGGTGCCATTGCGGTGGGTGTGACAGCAGTTCTGTTTGTTCTAGGCGCGCAACTGGCCTACCAGTGCTTCCATTGGATACTCTCAATTTCACCCTGGCTCGCCTTTATCGTCATGCCGGTGGGTCTCGCGTCGTCCGAGTGGCTATCGAGGCGGTTTTTCGAGGGTTCCCAGGGTAGTGGTATCCCTCAGACTATCGCGGCATTACAAATACGGGATCCGGCGCAGTTAAGCAAACTGTTGTCGCTGCGCATCGCGACGGGAAAAATCATCCTCACTTTACTGGCACTTTGCTGCGGCGCATCGGTGGGCCGCGAGGGCCCCACAGTGCAGATCGGTGCATCGATCATGTATTCATTGCGCGGGTTTTCCCATTTCACTTACCGGGATCAACTGGCGGGACTGATTGTTGCAGGTGGCGCCGCAGGTGTCGCGGCGGCTTTCAATACGCCCTTGGCCGGGATTGTCTTTGCCATCGAGGAATTGTCCCGTTCCTTCGAGCATCGCACCAATGGTCTGATTCTCACCGCCGTCATCTTCGCGGGACTGGCCGCCAACATCCTCCTTGGCAATTACAACTATTTCGGCACGGTATCGACTTCGCTGGGCTCGGTCATCGGTTGGCTGGCAGTCATCATCTGCGGCATCACCGGTGGACTTGCCGGTGGATTATTTTCGCGTCTGCTGATCATTGCCAGCGACGGCTGGGGTGGCATCCTCGGGCGCTGGATGCGCGAGTACAGAGTTGCCTTCGCCGCAACTTGCGGCATTCTGCTGGCTGGACTGGGCGCCTTGTCTGGCCACCATACCTATGGTACTGGTTACGACGAGGTGAGGGACATTCTCGCCCACGGGGATGCCGGCTACCCAGCTTATGGCCTGTTCAAATTCCTGGCAACCCTGTTGTCCTATCTGAGCGGGATTCCCGGTGGCGTTTTCGCACCCTCGTTGGCCATCGGTGCGGGCTTGGGCGCCAGCCTTTCCCACCTCATTGCATTCGTCCCCGCCAGTAGCCTGATCATTCTCGGCATGGTCGGCTATTTTTCGGGCGTCACCCAAGCCCCCTTGACCACCTTCATCATTGTCATGGAAATGACCGATAATCACGGCATCGTCGTGCCACTGATGGCAACGGCTCTGATCGCGAACGGTATTTCCCGTGTCATTTGTCCCGAACCCTTGTATAAGGCGCTCTCCGAGCGCTTCTTGCGCCGGATGGACAAGGATCAACCTCGACTGACAGGACAGACCTCATGAATTCATTTGGGATAAACACTCGCGCTCTCCTGCTGGGTAGCGTCCTGTCATTGACTGGACTGACCACGGCAGGCGGAGAACGAGTCACGGACGAAGACTCGCCTTCGCTCGCCGGTTTTAACCAGCGATCGCATGGCTACAACCGCATTTTTTCAGCCAATGTGGTGGCGCCAACACTGCATGGATTGAACACACTCCCGAAACCGGTGAGCGAAGGCCTGAGCAATTTTTACCACACCTTGACAGAGCCGGTTTCCGCCCTGTCCTTTCTAATGGCCGGGGATGCGACCAATGCGGCCTATTCAGTACTCCACTTCACCATTAATTTCACGGCGGGCATCATGGGCATCTTCGATGTCGCCGGAATTTTCGGAATGGAAGCCAGGAAGAAGCATTATTCGGAGGGGGTCTGCGCCATGGGACTGCCCCTGGGATCTTATCTGGTGGTACCTGCGGTCGGCCCTTCCACGGTGGGGGTGGCGAGTTCCGCCATTTTCCTGATGGTCGGCTCCACGGTCGCACTGGCCTATGTGTCGATGGAGGCGGCGATGATCAGCACAGGAACCGATCTCATCGGCTCCGCCGCAGCCCTGGAGGGCGGCGCTTCGCAAAAGGCCGGGGATTTCTCGGAAGATCGCAGGGATTATCTAATTTTCCTGAAAAAGGCTGGTTGCGATGTGGTGGTGGATTAACGGGAATGGGGAATCCATCGGCAAAGGAACAGGGGTGAGGGTTCCTTGCGCATCCTGATTATTGAGGACAACCACGACCTCCTGGCCAATCTATGCGAATACCTGGAGGATCGAGGTCACACGGTGGATGCCGCCGAGGATGGCCTGACGGGACTTCACCTGGCGGTGTGCAATACGTACGACGCCATCCTGCTGGACGTCATCCTGCCGGGTCTGAATGGTTTTACAGTTTGCCGCAAATTGCGAGAGGAAGCTGGCCGGGACACCCCCATTCTGATGCTGACGGCCCGGGATTCGGTCGAGGATCGGGTGGCGGGCCTGGAGGCCGGCGCCGACGACTATGTAATAAAACCCTTTGCGCTCCGCGAGGTGGAGGCGCGATTGCGGGCCCTGGTGCGACGTGCCACGGGCCACGGCCAGCTTCGTTGCCTGCGGGTGGCTGATCTCACTTTTGACACCGGCACCCTCAAGGTTACCCGAGGGGATCGTACGATCGAACTGACCCCGATTGCCCTCCGCATCCTGGAACACCTGATGAAGAACGCCCCCCGGCTGGTGACTCGCGGCGATCTGGAAGCACTCGTCTGGGGTGACTCGCCGCCCGACAGCGAGGCCGCCTTGCGGGTTCACCTGCACGCCCTGAGAAGTGCCATCGATCATCCCGGCCAGACGCCCCTCTTGCACACCGTGCGTGGACGCGGCTATCGTTTGGCCGGTGACGATGCGGTTTAATCGAGGCCTGCGTTTCCGGGTTACCTGGGCCTTCGCCCTGTTTGGAGGGATCCTCAGCCTGTTGCTGACCACCTGGCTTTACTACGCCGCCCATGATGTCGGCGTCCGGCTGATGGGCGAAACCCTGAGGGCTG
>JBAXSA010000392.1:0-2992 GCA_037130945.1 Pseudomonadota bacterium
TTGAGCAGACGCCGCAATTCGCTCTCGTGCAGACCCATGCGCGTCTTTTCCTCCTTGACCAGGGCGGTTTCATCCTTGGTCTTGGCGGCGCGTTCCTTGCGGGCCAGGATCTCCCGCGAACGGTAGAGTTCGACGGTCTCGCGGTCGATTTTCTCGTCCAGTCCCGCCACCCAAAAGACCGATGTCCGCTCGCTCTGGCTGCGCTTGCGCGCTTCCTGGGCCTGCGAGTCGTAGTCCGTGGCGGCATCGGCCAGGGTCACCAGGAAGGGAATATCCTCCTCGCACTGGATGCGGCCATTCAGGCTGAGGCCAGCCTTGAAAATCTTGGCGTCCAGAAAATTGTGACTGGGTTTTGGCTCCCAGAGGCTGTTGATGATGTCCGTGTGCAAGCGGTTGATGTCGCCCGGATTGGCCTTGAAGCTGGCGCGAACCACTTCCCAATCGTCCTCTGCCGGGGAAGGAATCCGGTATTGGTTGTCCGCCAGGCGAACCTGATGGCTGTCCACCAGCGCCTGGAGGGCTTCGCGGACTGGGGCCAGCCTGCTGTCGCTGTCCACACCCGGATGCAAGGCCGCCGCGATGTTCTCGGCGGTGCGATGGATGCTCTTGACGAACTGCAACAGGCAAATCGCCTTGGCCACCGGTTGGGCCAGTGGATGGGACACCTTTGCCCGGATATCCTCGATCTTGCCGCGTAATTCGCTCGGCAGGTTGCCGGCCACCAGATCGTAGATCTGGTCAATGCGCGCCAGCGTGCCGACGGATTGCTCCGCCAACGCCACCTTTTCATGGATCAGCAACTGCTGGGCGAGTTTGATAATCGTCCGATTGGCACCCCCGACATGCTTGCTGGCACCACCCTGCAAACGTAATCCAGAGACGACATTGATGATGAGATCAATGTGGTACGGCAGCAGGGGGTAAAGATCCCTGAACCGGTCTTCGGACAGCTCAGGCAACGTGATGTCGGCCGAGAGCCGGGTGTTGGCGGTCAGGCGGCCACTGTTGGCCGCGTACAGCTCGCGCAAGCGTTTTTCCGCCGGGGCATTTTTAGCCAGCACGCGCTTGCTGGTGACCTCGGAGATGTCCGAGGGTTCCAGGTGAATCTGCAGGGTGAAGCGATCCATCAGACGAGCCAGCTCGACCCGTTTGTCATCCAGGCCACCCACCAGTTCGGTCAGCTTTTCCTGTGAGGTGACGATCACCCATAGCTTGCCGCGCCCAACCCGCCCCATGTTCTGGATGATGGCTTGCAGATCCAGCATCTTTTGCACGTCCTTGGAAACGAACTGGCCGACCTCGTCGATTACAAAGACCAGATGGCGATGGGATCTCCGGCGGGTCATCAGTTCCTTGCAGCGTTCGGCGAGACGCCCCGGGTTGATGTCGGCCCGATCCTGCACGGCCTGAATCCAGGTGTCCTGTGCGGCATAGCGTTCCGGATACAGGGCGTGCATGACGGCGCTGGCCTCGCCCAACGAGAAGGAAATGAGGTCCTTGTTGTGATCCCATTCCTGATCGAACAACTCGCGATATTTGGCGGCAAAGCCCTCCAGCTGGCCCTTCTGCTCCAGCGTGATTTCCAGCTCGGCCAGATCGAGGTCATTGGCGTACCCCAGACTCTTGAGAAAGAGCCGGTACATGATCTCGGTGAGCATCTGGTTGCCGCTGCGGATGCCACGATCAGTCGACACATCAAACACCACGGCATCCGTGGGAATCCTTTCGCTGATCTGGTTGAGCAAAATGGTGATCTTGTTGTCGTGGGCGCGCTCGGCCAGCAGCTTCGCGGCCGATTGATCCTGAATCGTCCGGTTCTGCAATCCAAGCCCTAACATCTTGGCGAAACTGGACTTTCCCGAGCCAAAAAAGCCGGAAACCCAGATGCCAATGCCTTCATGGGGTTTATTGAGAGTCTCGTAGTAGCGATCCAGAATCTCGCGAAAATGATCACGAATCGTGCTGGTCACAATGTACTCGCCCATCTCTTCGCGGATCACCTGCTCGTCCGTCTGATCGACCTTAATCACCTCTTCAATGCGGCGGTAGATGTCGCCTGCGAATAGATCCTTGATCTTCTGGGTCATGGGGCCTGATCCTTATGTCTCACTGCTCATCAGAATTTCTCAAAATATTTTAGGCCGGTAGTTATGTTCGGCATCCAGCACACCCATGAAACGCAGGCCAACCGGCCCCTCCAGGGTGCCTGGATAGAACAGCACGCCGGGCACATGAACCTTGCCTTTGAGATGCTCCAGTAATGAGGAGGTTCGATAGAAGGGAAATAGCGCTCCGGCACGGGTCATGAGTACCACATCCAAGCCGGGATTGGCGTCATGAGGTATCTGCTCCGCCACCCTTTGAGCCAGAGGTTGGCGCGTGCCGAGAACCTCAAGTAGTGTATCGGCCATCTTCTCCAGGCCAGTCTGCTGCTCGGCCCTCTCGATTCTCTTGATCGACAGACCCTCAGATGTCAGGCACTGCTCCAGGCAATGTGCCAGGGAGATGACCGTCACGCGCTTGCCAATTTGTTCCAGACGGGTCTTGAGCAAGGTAAGCTCACCGCGCAGACCAAACTCCTCTTCTGGCGGGTACTGGAAGATGGCGTATGGCATATCGTGATAGCTGCTGAGGTTGGCCCGCGGGTCGGATTCCCGCAACAGGGGTTCCAGGCGGCTGATTAGGCGGCTTTTCCAATCACTCATGCCAGCATCTCCCTGGCGTAATCACGCGCTGAAGCAGAAGGCAGGGTCAACTGGGCCAGCGAACCGGCCACTTCGTAATGCAGTTTGTGGAATTGATGCAGGCGAAAGAGTTCTCGTTCAACCTCATCCGTACTCAACAAAAACAACCGCCAATCAGGGGAATCAACCATCGCCCGAGCATTGGGATGGGTCTCCGCCATGGCATGGAGCAAGTATATAAAGGCCGATTCGGGCAGGTGATAGGGAGTAAACTCATGGATCACCCTCCCTTTCATTAAGCCGAATTC
>JBAXSA010000393.1:0-2979 GCA_037130945.1 Pseudomonadota bacterium
GACCGCCATGACCACCCACCACCGCGTGAGCCTGGACGCCCAGTCCGTACTCACCCTGGATCTCTCCCGGCGATGAGTGCGCTCTCGCTAACTGGTGCCTTTCGCCTGCTGTTATGGCGCGATCTCTTGCTGGCCTACCGGCGGCGCGCCGAACTCATCACGCCGCTGTTGTTTTTTGTCCTGATCGCCACCCTATTCCCCCTCGCCATCGGCAGCGATCCAGCCCTGATCGCCCGGGTCGGGCCCGGGGTCGTCTGGGTCGCGGCACTGCTGGCGTCTCTCCTGACCCTGGAGACCCTGTTCCGCTCCGATTTCGAGGATGGTTCCCTCGAACAGTTCCTGCTGAGTGCTCATCCCGTCTCGATACTGGTGCTAGCCAAGGTACTCGCCCACTGGCTGGTCACGGGTTTGCCATTGATCCTCGTGGCACCGGTCTTGGGCGTGTTGTTGCAATTAAAGACGACTGCGGTGACGACACTCCTGGTCACCCTCCTGCTGGGTACCCCGGTGTTGAGCCTGGTCGGCGCGGTGGGGGTGGCACTCACCGTGGGACTGCGGCGGGGTGGGATGATTTTGGCCCTGCTGGTGTTGCCCCTGTATGTGCCGGTGCTGATCTTCGCGACTGATGCGGTGCAGACCGCCGCCATCGGGATTCCGGTCAGCGCGCAACTCTCGTTGCTCGCCGCCTTCCTGGCACTCAGTCTCGCTCTGGCCCCGCTGGCCACGGCCGCCGCCTTGCGGGTCGGTTTGAGCTAAAGTCATCCTTGGCGGGCAAGATCGTCTGGGAGTATTGGCAGTTTTTAGCGCTCTGGCCAGTAGAATCTTTCCCTGCTTTTTCCCATTGCTTTTCCTGGATCCCATGATGATTGACACCGAACTGTCTGCCCTCGTCGCACCGGGTATTCCGGGCCTCTCGCCCTACCTGCCCGGCAAGCCCATCAGCGAACTGGAACGCGAACTGGGCATTAGCGGTGCCATCAAACTGGCCTCCAACGAAAACCCCTTGGGGCCGAGTCCCCAGGCCGTGGCGGCGATGACCCAGGCGCTGGCGGAGGTGGCCCGCTACCCGGATGGTGGCGGATTTGCGCTGCGTCATGCCCTGGCGGCCAGGCATGGCGTGGATGACTCATGCGTCACGCTGGGCAACGGCTCCAACGATGTCCTGGATCTGGTTGCCCGAACCTTTCTTCAGCCGGGCACCAACGCGGTGTTTTCGGAACACGCCTTTGCCGTCTATCCGATTGCCACTCAGGCGGCCGGTGCCGGTGGACGTGTTGCCCTGGCCAAAGCCTACGGCCATGATCTGGCTGCCATGCGTCAGTTGGTGGATCAGGATACTCGGGTGGTCTGGATCGCCAATCCCAACAACCCTACCGGCACCTATCTGGGGGAAAATGCCTTATGGGGTTTTCTGGAAGCCCTGCCGAAGACCACCCTCGCGGTGGTTGACGAGGCCTATATCGAATACGTCGAGGCACCCGATTATCCTGACACCAGCCGCTGGCTGGTGAATTTTCCTCGTCTGATCGTCACCCGGACGTTTTCCAAGGCCTACGGTCTGGCGGGTCTGCGGGTGGGATACGGCTTGTCGCATCCCAAGGTCGCGGCGCTCCTCAATCGGGTACGACAACCCTTCAACATCAATAACCTGGCGCAAACAGCGGCGTTGGCTGCGCTGGCGGATCAGGCGCATATCCGCACGACGGTGATGCTCCACCGTCGCGGCATGAATCAGCTCACCCTGGGCTTTCGGGCGCTGGGATTGGCCTTCATTCCTTCCCAGGGCAATTTTGTCACGGTGGATGTCGGCAGGCCGGCGGGCCCGGTGGATCAGGCTCTGCTGCGAGCCGGGGTGATCGTGCGGCCGGTAGCCAACTACGGGCTGCCGAATCACCTGCGGGTGACGGTCGGCCACTCCGGGGAAAATCAGCGATTTTTGAAGGCGCTGGCCGAGATCTTGGCAAAGACCTGACGCTGCTTTTCCCCTTGGGGTTATTGTTCTTCCATGCCCTGCTGTTAGTATGGCAGGCTGCGGCTGCGGCTGCGGCTGCGGCTGCGGCTGCGGCCAAGTTTTAGATAAAAACTATATAATTTTCAAAGAGTTATGCGATGAAATCTTGTAGCAGGCCTTTTTCAATAGCGAGGAATCTATGAAGACCATCCTGCTGGTAGATGATTCTGCCACCGTTTTACTGAGTATCTCGGGGATTCTCACCAAGGCCGGCTTTCAGGTTGAAAAGGCCAACAACGCCGAGGAGGGCTTGCGCAAGTTCAAAAGCGGCGTCAAACCCGATCTCCTGATTACCGACCTCAACATGCCGGGCATGAATGGCATTGAATTCATCAAGGAGGTTCGCAAGTTGCCGGCCTTCAAGTTCATGCCGATCCTGTTTTTAACCACCGAGTCCCAACAATCCAAGCGCATGGAAGCCAAGGCCGCAGGAGCCTCGGGGTGGCTTGTCAAGCCGGCCACCGCCGATGATCTCCTGAATACCATCAAACTGGTTATCAAATAATGCAAAAACAAGATCCGACCGAATGGCAGGACTACCAGTTTTGGCAACGGCATTTGCGCTGGGTGACACGGGTTGTCTGGATGGGTGTGCCGATAGGCGTCTTTCTGTCAATTTATTGGCTCGATGAGCTTTGGCACACCCAATTTATGGCTTATCTGGGTTTGTCGCCCCCGGTATCCGACTCGCTGGGCGGTGCGCTGATCGTGATGATTGGGTTTTTGATGCAGGTACTCATTTCCCGCCTCGGCAGTGCTTACTCTCTCTTCGGCTCGCAGGATTTCGTTGATCGCCTCATGGAGCGCGTGCAGGTGTATCGAGGCACCATCGAGGCGGTACGCCGGGAACTCGATGGGATGCCGACCGTCAACCGCATCCTGACGGGTCAGATCGAGATGGTGGTGGGTGAGACCGAAAAGGCCTCTTTCGACATCGTGCAACGGCTCCAGGCCATCGACGAGGTGGT
>JBAXSA010000394.1:0-2974 GCA_037130945.1 Pseudomonadota bacterium
GGTTCATCCGCACGCGGGATGCCCGATAGAGTCAGGAAGATACGTTGGTCTATGGGGGTTCACCTGTGCCCGTGCAGGATGCCAGACATCCAAAGTTAAGAAACCACAGCTCGATGTGGTTCATCCCATGTGGGATACCAGACGAGGATGAGTGTGATGAGTGAACTGTCAAGGGTTTATCCGCGCCCGTGCGGATGCCCGTTTCCGTGTCTGAACTTGTTGATGGCGATCCGGGTTCATCCTCGCCAGCGCGGGATGCCCGTTGCTGCAAGTCATCATGATGTGGGTTCATCCGTGCGTACACGGGAGGCCCGTCACCTTGAATTCAAATTAGTGAATAAAAATGGGGTTCAACCTCACGCACGCGGGATACCCTTTAGTTTTGAAGAATTTCTTCGTGAACTTCCGGGTTTATCCGCGCCATCGCGGGGTGCCCGATACGGGCATCACCACCTGCTCCAATGCCACCGGTTCATCCGCGCACGCACGAGATGCCCGTCACTCCGACTATGCGATGTGCGAAATACTGAGTTCATCCGCACGCACGCGGGATGCTCATACCAAAACATGCGGCACAGCAAGTGACGCGTGTTCGTTAGAAAAAAGTAATCAGGTGAAAAATTTCACTCGTGCGGGCTAACAAAAACCCGACGATAAGGTATCACATCCTCCTTCCTTGGCAACCGCTTTAAGGTACTCCCCGACCCTACTGAGGTAATTTTGCCCGCCGGCACGGTATTCACGGATTTTTCGATATGCCGAAACTTGAAGAGTAGGGGTATATTTTAGGGAGGCTACTCTCGTAACGCATCCCGCCTTCAGTGCGAATCCTGCTGCTTGTTGGCACTGTCACAAGCTGGTCTACGCGTGTCAATTGGATAACCAACGATGATCGAGCGAAGCGGAGTCCGTGTCTTTTTCTGAAAGGGCAATCCATTGCATAGTCAGTCGGCCTCAATGAGTTCTAGCCCGCTATCATGGGCCATTGATGCGGGGATATCATCGCCTTCTTCTTCGGCTTCGACAGTTGTTGGCACAGCATGGCCGGTGATGTGCGATACCAGCTTCATGAGCAATTTCTGGCGCGCTTTCATGAAACCCTCGAAGTCGTTGGCGTAAAGCTCCGAAACGGGGATACAGTGGGTTTGCAGATACTTGGCGAGCGTGGCCTTGTCGATGGGTGGCTCGATGATCTGGCCGTTAGGGCCGGCCTTACCATTTTCCAATTTCTCAAGATAGATGGAGGGTGCCACGCCGCCAATGATGCGGTTGGTACGATAGCCGAGCGGGGTTTTGTTGACCACGGAATCGTAGAGAGATGCTGGTAGTTTTTTGTCTTCGCACCATTTCTTTGGAAAGATGTGGTGAATATCGACGCCTTCGTCGAAAAAGAGGATCTGGTCGAAGGCTTGGCCGCTGCGGAAGTCGATGGCCCCTTGCCGCATCAACAGCGCCTGCAAGCCTTTGTAGGCGGCAGAGAGACGCGAGCGCATGGTCAGTAGACGGTCAGCTCGGAGCACGCCATCGGTGACGGTGGATGGTTCCGAGCCGCCGTCGAGCCAGGCTGGAACTTCGAGGATGTCCTTGGCGAAGCGACTTTCCACCGTTGAGCCATACAACTCACCAAAAACGCCACACCAGTACCAGCGGGCTATCTTGTCATTGTTGGTGGCGTGCTCAGCTTTGTCGCCGATTTCTGCGAAGATGGCGGCGAGCGGAACGAGCTGCGTCTGATAAGGTAGATCAACCTCGCGGTAAATCTGCTGCTGGCGCAGGAATTTTACGGCACGTTCGAAGCCGACGTGGACGGCATTGCAATGTTTCTTGTAGGCGAACAGCGGTAGATCGAGCAACGATTGCCGGGTAGCTCGGACGGCTGGCCAGTCGCTTTCTTTTTTCGACTCTGCTATCGCCGCGAGACGTAGTTCCTTGGTGTGCAGCAGAGCGATGGCTTGCAGAAAGTAAGTCGCGGCCATGTTGGTCAAGACTCCTTGCACCTGCCCTGCGGCACGCCCAAAGTTGGCGAGGCGCTTCTGGATGCCAAGCTTGAGGTTGGGGTTATTGGACTTTTCGTCACCGAGCCAATCATCGCGCAGCTTGTATCCCTGGGCGGCATACATAGCAGTGAGCAGCTCGAAAGCATCGAGCGCCTTTCCTCCTGTGTTGACCTTCTCGAAGACGAGGCAGACGGCCTCGTGAGATGTGTCGGCACCGAGTGCGATGACGGGCACCTGATATTCAGAGAAGTTCTTCAGAACATTATTCTTGAAGAGAAAGAACAGACCGATCTTGTCTTCGCCCTTTTTGTTCCAGTAGTTCCAGAACCCCTGCATCCACACATCCGTGCTGAATACTTGATTTAGCGGGAACATCAGTTTTTCGTATTCCAGTTCAGGCGACGACAGGTCAAGTACTATGTCCTTATCAAAGTTCTCTTTCAATTTGCGGTCTTCCGGCACCGCGAAAATCGCTGATTCGCGGTCGGCCTCACTATTCATCGCCTTCATCATGTCGATGTAGAACCACCGTCTGACCAGCCGTTTCTTGGCTGTAATGGTGGAAACGACCTGGCAACGCATGCAGCTTTGGTAAATCGAGGTCATTCGCTGCTGGCCATCGAGTAGCAGTTGTTCGGGTTTCGTCTGCGCATCAACCTGAGCGCCCTCGATGGGGCGGTAGGCAAAAACCACTCCTGTATCGATCTTCGACTTGAGTGACATAAGAGCCCCCATCGGGAAACCCCGCGAGACAGATGCGATGAGACTCATGATGCGATCTTCCTCCCACACCCAGCTTCGCTGAAAGTCAGGCAGTTGCAACCTGCCATCCTCGCATGTCTTGAGCAGCGTATGAAGCAACACCGGATTGGTGTCGAAGGTGGTCTTGGCCATCAGTGGATAACTCCATTTGCTTTACTCGATTGTGAAGTAAACGCCAGTCTAAGTCGATAGACCATTAGAAGTTGGTTATATTG
>JBAXSA010000395.1:0-2968 GCA_037130945.1 Pseudomonadota bacterium
TGTTGGAGGGAGAACGGTGCGGGTTCACGTCCTTCGACAAGCTCAGGACGAACGGACTCCTCCTCGCCAGAAGTGTAAACTGGAAAATGAAGGATGCCTTTTTAGGCATCCTTCAAAAAGGCTTAGGAAGTAGTTTACACATCCGGCTCACCGTTCGCCCTGAGCTGTGAGCCTGTCGAACAGTCGAAGGGCGGCTTGTTGGAGGGAGAACGGTGCAGGTTCACGTCCTTCGACTGTTCGACAGGCTCACAGCTCAGGACGAACGGGCTGGTGTATAAATTGCCGCGTCTATCGCGGGAGGAGATTCGGAAAATGTTGGACATCTTCAACGTGGAATTAAAACAGACCCGTTTTTATCAAGAGGTCTTTGCCGAAGGCCTAGAGGAGGGCATCCAGAAAGGTATTCTGGAAGGCGTCCAAAAAGGCCGCCAGAAGGGCCGCCAGGAAGGTGAAGGGCTGCTTTTGATGCGTCAGTTGGAGCGCAAATTTGGCCCCTTGGGCAAGGAAGCGCGGTCTCGCATCAACGGTGCCGATGCCGAGACCCCGCTGGTCTGGGACGAACAAGTGTTGACAGCCCCCAGCCTGGAGGTGGTCTTTGGCGAACCAGGCGGGCCGGGGCAGGGTTTCAGGAATTTTTGATGAAGAGCGTTGAAGATACCTTGCACATTTTCGGGCGAGCCTTGGGGATGCCGGCCCTGGCTCTCGGGCCGGACAATACCCTGGCACTGGGCTTCGAGCGATCCGGCGACCTGTTCATCGAGGCCCGGGAGGATTCGATTCTGGTCTATCTGGCTCGCGATTGCCGGCACCGCGAGGGGGTGTGGCTCGCGGCCCTGCGGCTCTGTCATTACCAGACCGGCTGGCCCTTTCCGGTACAGGCGGCCATGGGCCCCGAGGAAACCTTGATCTTCGCCATCCGCCTGGAGGTTCAGGCCTTTACACCCCCGGCCCTGGAACAGGCGGTACAACTGCTGATCCGTCTCCAGGATCTGGCGCTGGAAGGGAAATAATCGTGGTTCAGGGACTGAAACCACTGGGATTCGAGGTGGGGATCGAACGGGTATCCTGGGCCGAGGCCCGAGATCTTGCGCCACTGCCCGAGCGTAGCCCGCTGACGCCCAGCGAAGTCGGGCTTGATAGCCGGATCGAGGCGCTGTTTGGCCGTCCGGGCAGCGACGTGCGTTTGCTGAACGCCCTCAAACCGGCCCTCGAAGATCGTTCGGTGTTGTTGCCGAATCGTTATGCGACGCTGTTTACTGAAACTCAAGCCCTGCTTGAGGACGCCGCCCGGGAACAACCCGAGGCCGCAAAAAAAGCCCTGATGGCGGCGGCTCAATTACTTCAAAATGAACAGTTAACGTGTGATTTACTCGCCCAATACCGCGGCTTGCTGCTCCGCGCCTGACCATGACCGCCGCGCAACGCGATTTTCTAGTCAGCCTGGCCTACCTGTTTCTTTATCATCAGGCCTTTGACAAGGCGGCGGTACTCTATGCCGCCTTGCGGGTTCTGGCTCCGGAAGACCGGGCCATCGGCCAGGCGCTCGGATATTGCTGGCTGCGCCAGGGAAACCCCGCCAAGGCTCTGACGTTGCTCGATGAATTGGGCGATGATGCCCCGGAAGATGCCACGGCCCAGTCTCTGCGCGCCGAATGCCTGGTGGCATTGGGCCGGCTCTCCGAGGCCCAGGCCCTGTGGGAAAAGCCGTGATGTGGGAAAAGCCGTGAACACCGATTATCTTCAGTCAGTCCTGCTGGCCATTACCCGCCGCGGCGATCTGATGCTGGCGGCGCTCCTGGTGTCAGTGATCTTCATGATGATCCTGCCATTGCCGCTGCTCCTGATTGATACCCTGCTCGCCATGAATCTGGGCCTCTCGGCGTTGCTGCTGATGGTTGCCGTCTATCTGCCCTCGCCGCTCTCCTTGTCGTCCTTTCCCTCGCTGTTGCTCATCACCACCCTGTTCCGTCTGTCGTTGTCGATCTCCACCTCCCGCCTGATCCTGATTCAGGCCGATGCGGGCCAGATCATCTTTACCTTTGGCAATTTCGTGATCGCCGGCAACCTGATCGTCGGCTTGGTGATTTTTATGATCATCACGATCGTCCAGTTCATCGTCATTACCAAGGGCACCGAACGGGTCGCCGAGGTCGGCGCGCGTTTTAATCTGGACGCCATGCCCGGCAAGCAGATGAGCATCGATAGCGACATGCGCGCCGGGCTGATCGACATGGACGAGGCGCGGCGGCGGCGCAATGTCCTGGAGAAGGAAAGCCAGCTCTACGGGGCCATGGATGGTGCCATGAAGTTCGTCAAGGGCGACGCCATTGCCACCCTCATTATTGTCTTCGTCAACATCCTCGGCGGGGTGAGCATTGGGGTGTTGCAGCGCGGCATGGAAGCCGGGGCGGCGATGCAGATCTATGCCATCCTGACGGTGGGGGATGGCCTGATTTCCCAGATCCCGGCGCTGTTCATTTCCATCACCGCCGGCATCATCGTGACCCGCGTCACCCAGGAGGAAAATTCCAACCTCGGGGCTGAGATCAGCGCGCAACTGATGGGGCAACCGCGTGCCATCACAATTGCCGCCGTCATCATGTTGGGGTTTGCCCTGATTCCCGGCTTTCCCGCCCCGGTATTTTTAACCTTGGGGGTCTTGGCTGGGGCGATGGCCTATACCCTGACCCGCAAGTCCGCTACCACATCCCAAACCACCGACACCGCGTCGATTCTGACCGCAGCGGCCCCGGCCGGGCAAAAACCCAGCAGCCGTAAGCTCACCGAGCAGGAAGAGTTTGCTCCCACCCTGCCCCTGATCCTGGATCTGGCTGCCGGTCTGCAACCGCATTTACCGCTGGCTCCGCTCAACGACGAGCTGATCCAGGTTCGCCGTGCCCTGTTTTATGATCTGGGCGTGCCCTTTCCGGGTATTCACTTGCGCTTCAACGAATCCCTGCCCGCCGAG
>JBAXSA010000396.1:0-2968 GCA_037130945.1 Pseudomonadota bacterium
ATGATCTCGCCCGCATCATTACGCATTGTCGTCACCACCAGCGACACCGGAATGGAATGGCCGTCCTGGTGGAGGTAGATCCACTCACGCTTTTCCGAGCCGTGCTGCTCGGCCATTTCGACGAATACCCGGAACCCTTCGACCGGACGGCCAAGATTGGCACTGAGTTGCTGGCCACGCGCCACTACCTCGTCAAACCGGTGAAGGATCGCCGGGGTTTGTTTGCCCACCATCTCCCCGGCACTGTAGCCGAGCAGGCGCTCGGCACCCAGATTAAAGGTGGTGATCAGGCCATTCTGGTCGGTGGCAATGATGGACACCTCGGAGGCGGCCACCATCACGTCGGCGAGGAATTTCCGGGCCTGGCGCATCTCCAGGTAGGCCCGGCGCATCTCGGTGATGTCGCTGAAGACCGTAAAGACCTGCCGGACGGCTCCGCTTTCCGGATCGTGGCGAGGATGGGCATCAATCCGGATCCATCGCCAATCCTGGTCGCCGGGATGAAAGACCCCCATCACCACCCCGATGACCGGCAAACCAGATCGCAGGGCCACCATGGCCGGATGTTCCGGGCCGGAAAATTCGGTGCCATCTTCGTGGACGGTACGCCAGCTCGGATCCAGGGACGAGACGCCCCGCATTTGATCCAGATTCAGGCCCAGAATGCGCTCGGCGGCGGGGTTGGCATCGACAATCCGGCCATCGGCCTCCTGGATCACCACCCCCTGTCCCATGTGCAGGAATAGCTGGTGAAACAGCGCTTCGGATTCCCGATGTTTGGCGATCATCATTACAGCCCGGAAAATTCAAAATTCATGTCCGTTTCGGGAGACGCCAGGAAGAAACCTTGCACCAGGTCTATCCGTTGTTGGTACAGGAGTGGCAGGGTACTCGCGTCCTCGACAAATCCCACCAACACCTTGACACCCGCATCATGCAGGCGGTTCACCTGGCTCGCTAGGGCCGTAGCGACAGATCGCAGCTTGTGAAGATCAAGGGTTAAACTCGGGGCCAGCTTGACGATGTCCACCGGGAGTTTTTCAAGACAATGCCAGGCCTCGGGGTCGCCTGAAAAATGATCCAGCATGATCTGGAAACCCAAACCGCGTAGCGCCGTGAGCCATTGGCGCGAGACTGGCAGGTCACGCTGTAGCTCCGATTGCCGATACGTCAGCACACAAGCGCGGCTGTCGCCGCCTTTCTGGAGATGCTTTTCCAGCCAGTCCAAAAAGCGTTCGTCGCCAATGCTGTGCCGGGAAAGACTCACAAACAACGCCGTGACCACCCCCTTCTGAGCCTGTCGGCCGATCTGGTGGAGCGCCTTGGCCACCACCCAGCAGTTGATGAGCGGAAACATGCCGCGAATGTCCGCCTGCATCAGGAATAATTCGGGGAGCATCACCTCCCCCGCCGAGGAACGCAGCCGCAACAGGGCGCCATAGCGCTCGATGTTGTCGCCCATGAAATTGGCGACCGGCTGGAAGAGAAAAAATAGGCGGCGCTCCTCGATACAGTGTTTCAACTCGCGCCGCCAATAGGCGTGATCGCGCTCGGTCATGGCCTGAGCAGTGACCAGATCGCTGAGCCGCACGCCGTTCGCTTCCTGGTACGCCAGGGTGGCCAGATTTGAGGCCTGGTGCTGCAACTGGGGTACCGTCCCTTCACTCCAGCGCACCACGCCAATACCACAGGCCCAGGGGCCCAAACCTGGCAAACGCTGGCTCAAGGCCGTCCGGATTTGATCGCGGAGCGTCTGGCAACCGGCAATCACCTGGTGGGCACGGGGCGATTGGAAAAACAGCAGACATTCCCAGGGCCCTGACGCCCCGAGGAGGGATTCACCCACCGCCGCACTCGCGCCCCGCACCTCGCCGCCGAAAACGGCGCGGTGATGGCGATTTTCCCAGGCCCTGGGGTCGGCTCCTGCGGGGGTCAATCGCAGGCAGGCCAGCCAGTGTCCGGCTTCCTGGTTGTCTTCCAGTTCCAGCACGGCCTCGACATACTGGGAAAAATACTCGCCCTGATAAAAACCGGTCGCGGGATCGACCTGCAATAAAAATTGTTGTGCCTGAAACCGGCGTTCGGAATCCGCCGCCCGAGCCTTGAGCAAGCCCTGGAGCCGGGCTCTGTCCAGGGGTTTTTCAAGCCAGTCATAATGGCCGCCGCCAAAATCCTGGAGACGCCGATCTCCTTTCCGATCTGCGCTGACGAAGAGGATGGGTGTCTGGATAAATTGGCTTTCCTGGCGCAGGAATCGCGCCACTTCGACACCGCTCGCCTCGGGCATCAGGATGTCCATGACCACGACATGGGGCTGGAATTCGTACATGGCGTCGATCACCGCCAGGGGATCCGTCACGGATCGGCTGACAAAACCCGCGTCCCGTGCGATCTCTTCGACCAGGGCCAGGCAATCCGGATCATCATCCACGACCAGTACACGTTGTGCCTCATGCGTTTCGGTGTGTTGCAACAGCTCATCGAGCTGCAACAACAAGGCGGTATAGTCGATGGGTTTAGAAAAATAGCCACGCCCGCCCGCCCGCAACGCGGCCAGACGGGTTTTGCTGTCCCGCAGCGCGGAAATGAACACCACCGGCGGCGGATCGCGCAGATCCGCATGCAGGGCGGTAATGCCTTCAATCCCCGCGCGTTCCCCCTCGGGCAACATGATGTCGGCGATGATCGCACCCGGCACCTGCCGTGCGCAGGCCTCGCGCAAGCCCTTCACGCTGTCGAAGTGGCTGATCCGGTAGCCGTGGGCCGCCAGTTGAGCCATCAGCAGGCTGGCCTGGTCAGAGTCATCTTCCAGGAGATAGAGGATGCCCTGACCTTGCTGGCTGGAGGGCGTGGCCTCCGGTGGCGACTCGGCCTGGCTGGCCGCCAGGGTTCGCTGGGCGGTGGCAAGGCTGGTCACGGCCGTCGCCAGGCGTTCCGCCACACTGCCGGACAGCACACCCCGCTCGAT
>JBAXSA010000397.1:0-2966 GCA_037130945.1 Pseudomonadota bacterium
TGCCATTTTTTTGGGTTACTTACTGATTATGGTCTCGTGCCTGTATTATGAATTCATGGTCTATTATCCCAATACTCACGATGTATTGAATATATATGTTCCTGTATTATTTGCCATGGCCTATGTATACGGACTGATTGGTGCTGGTATCGGCTCCTCCATTGTTCTTGTCATGTCAGGAATCACCCCATTTTATTTGGAGAATTGGGTCGATCAGGATCCTATCGCGGTTGCGGTATTTCACATACAGGTGACAGAGTTCGCAAATATCGCTGGCGCGATGCTGCTGGCGTGCGTGACCACCAGTAGTCGCTTCGTCAATCGGGCATTGGCGGACGCGAACCTAAGATTCCGTGACATCGCCGCTAGCACCGCCGAATTGTTATGGGAATCTGATGAGAATGACTGTTTTACCTATTGCTCATCAGACACTCATCTTCACGCCACACACATGGTTGGGCGGAGGATCAAGGAGATTTTCGCGCCTACAGCAGAAGAATATCAAATCAATCAAGCCGCCTGGGACAAGCGGGATCAGGCAATGATGGAACGACGCCCCTTTCGCATGATCGAATTTCATGTGATGGGCGAGGACGGGCAAAGAGAAATTATGTCGGTCAGCGGCATTCCCGTATTGGATGACAACAACCAGTTTCGTGGCTATCGCGGTGCCACAAACAACATCACCAGCAAG
The DNA here is from genome assembly GCA_037130945.1 of Pseudomonadota bacterium. Lineage (GTDB taxonomy): Bacteria > Pseudomonadota > Gammaproteobacteria > Chromatiales > Chromatiaceae > JBAXSA01. The sequence continues at coordinate 695 of JBAXSA010000397.1, forward strand.
CACGGGGAAATGGCTCTGCAAAGCGCCAAGGCTGCGGCCGAAGCGGCTACCCGCGCCAAGAGCGCCTTCCTTGCCCACATGAGTCACGAGATCCGTACGCCCTTGACCGCCATCCTGGGTTTCGCGGAGAGCTTGATTGACTGCGAACAGCCTGCTGCGGATCGGAGCCTGGCCATTCACACCATCATCCGCAACGGCAGACACCTGACAAGCCTCATCTCCGACATTTTGGATTTTTCAAAGATCGAGTCTGAGCGTATCGAGATTGAGAAAATCCCGATTCCCTTTCTGAATCTGTTGTCGGATATTCATGCCCTGGGACTAGGCCAGGCCAAAGACAAGGGCCTTGAATTCAGTGTCCATTATCTGCCGCCTTTACCGGCGGTTGTCACCAGCGATCCGACACGGATCAAACAGATCCTCATTAACCTGATCGGCAACGCCGTAAAATTCACCCCCGCTCCCGGGGCGGTACGGTTGATTGTCAGTCTGGACGTGGAAAACGCGCAGATGCTGTTCTCGATCCAGGATACCGGCATCGGCATCTCGGCCATGGAGAGGCAAAGCCTGTTCGAACCCTTTGTACAGGCGGATATCTCGACCACCCGCAGTTTCGGCGGTACCGGACTGGGGCTGGCCATCTCCCGGGGGTTGGCGCGACGGTTGGGAGGCGATATCCGGATCATCAGCGACAAGGATCAGGGCAGTCTGTTCGTGGTGACCCTACCGACGGGCTCCCTGGAAGGGATCGCATTGATCCACGGGAGTGACGGCTTTGACACCGATTCCCATCTGGTGCAGGTCGTTTTGCGGGCACCCTGTCTGGCGGGGCGTGTGTTGGTGGCCGAGGATAACCCAGATAATCAGCGGTTGATCTCGTGGCTGATCCGCCGAACCGGCGCTTCGGTCGTGCTGGTCGGAAATGGACAAGAGGCGGTGGAACGGGCTCAGAACGAGGATTTTGATCTGGTACTGATGGATGTGCAGATGCCGGTCATGGGTGGCCTGGACGCAACAGAGCTACTACGACTCACGGGTTTCGACCATCCCATCGTCGCACTGACCGCCAACACCGCCGAATCCGACAAAACCCAGGCCCTTGAGGCCGGCTGCGACGGGTTTCTCAGCAAGCCCATCGATCAGGCAGATTTCTTTGCCACTTTGAGCTGCCACCTGCCCAAGGGTGACGGGCCAACCACCGAGTCCACGGCGATCTTCGCCAATCCTTCGGATCTGAAGGATGATCCAGAATTCCAGCAGATGCGGGAGCGCTTTACCCGTGAGCTGCCGGGCCAGTTACGAGACATTGCAGCGGCTTGTCAGGGCCAGGACTGGCCGGGCGTTAGTTCGTTGGCTCATCGGTTGAAGGGCGTGGCCGCCAGCTTTGACATGCCCGAGGCGACCCGCATCGCCGGTGCCATTGAATTCCAGATACTGCACGGTGACTACAACCAAGCGGGACATCTCGTCCTGGAGCTGGTGGCCCTTTGTCCACGCCATCCTTGATGATCCAAGTGTTCCCGGAAGAGATCCAGGTGCATGAATCCCTCCCCTACGACATTGTCAGCGTCGAAGGTACCCTACTCTTGGCGAAAGGCCTGGTGGTGTCGGATCCAGAACAGGCAAACAACCTGCGAATCCATGGTTGGATACCCTATCTGCAACCCATGCTCCCGATTGCGGTCAAGCTGGTTTCCCGAGGACGGCCGCCCCTCGCCAACACCGAAGTTCTCATCGCCGACGACATGCCTCTGATCCGTCAATTGCTGACGCGCATGTTACGGGATCATGGGATCAAGACGGTGACCGGGGTAGAAAACGGCCGCTTGGCGATCACCTATTTTTTTCAGAACCGGCCCCACATCGTTTTTCTCGACATCAACATGCCGACCCTGGATGGGCTCTCGGCCCTGAAACAGATCAAATGCTGGATGCCGGATAGCTTCGTGTGCATGGTCAGCGCCAATAGCACTTTAATCAACGCGAAACAGGCCAGGGCCGATGGCGTTGATGCCTTTCTGGTCAAGCCGATCAGTCCGCTCAATGTGAAACGAGTGTTGGCTAGGTATCAGTCGGCACCGTTTGCGAACTCGCCCTCGTCGCATCAGTGAAGCGCTCTACGGTCGCGGGCTGCATCAATAAGATGCCTTTGGATACCCTGTTGGAGATCGATTTAACATGTGAGGATGAATCATGAAAATCGGACAAAGCATTATTGCAATAAATGGCCAAATTCGACGCCAAAAGCATTGGGTTTGCTGAATGGGCATTG
>JBAXSA010000398.1:0-2956 GCA_037130945.1 Pseudomonadota bacterium
TGTCGATGAACCCATGGTTCCGGTGTTACAGCCAGTCCAGGATGAGCTGGAGCCGCCAATATCCGTCACAGCCTTGCTTCCACTCAAGGAAGAATGCGTGCTATCCACCTTACCGCAAGCGCCCTTGATGCCCTTCGATGCCACGGCTCGATTCGAGCATGGGATCCCGTTTGCCTTCCCGGACTATCTGGAGCTAGTCGATACCGTGGGTCGGGCGATTCGACCCGACAAGTACGGTGCTATTCCTCTGGAAACCCCCAAGATTCTTGCACGACTGGCCATTGATACTGAGACCTTCATTGCCCACGCCAGTCGACTTCTCAAGGAGTTTGGTCATGCGGTGGGGACGCCGGAAAATCTCATCGCCTTGGCCAGCAAATGCAAATCAACATGGAAAACTTTCCAGGGATCCGGGGTTTTCAACATCGAATATTTTCCACCCCGGAATTGTGTAAATATCTGGCGTTTTGCCGGAGTAACCTGGGGTGATAGGTATGGAATTCATTGCCGAGATCAGACGGCGCCATTTTGTAAACGATGAGACCATCAGTGAAATTGCCCGCGATCTTCAGAAGTCACGGCCAACGATTCGCAAGGCGCTACAGCAGTTGGTCGAACCGGTCTATCAGCGCCAACAGCAGCCTTGTCCGAAATTGGGGGCTTTTCAGAAACAGTTGGAAGAATGGCTGGATCTGGATGGCCGTTTGCCCAAACGTCAACGACGGACAGCCAGACGCCTTTTTGAGAGCCTGCAGGTGGAGGGCTATCAAGGTTCCTATGGCCCTGTGCAACGCTATGTGAAGCATTGGAAATCCGAGTCTAGAAAAGGGTCATCCGTGAAGAGGGCATTTGTGCCCTTGTCGTTTCCAGCTGGCGAGACGATGCAATTCGACTGGAGTCTGGAGGTGGCTGACCTGAATGGTGTGGAATGCGAGGTTCATGTGGCCCATTTCCGGCTGACCTATAGCCGACAGATGTTTGTGGTGGCCTATCCTCGAGAGACCCAGGAGATGGTGTTTGACGCCCATGTCCGTGCCTTTGCCTTCTTTGGTGGGGCGCCCAAACGGATGGTCTATGACAACCTCAAGACGGTGGTGGATGCGATCTTTCAGGGCAAAGAACGGAAATTCAACCGGCGTTTTCTGACCCTGGCCAATCATTACTTGTTCGAACCGGTGGCCTGTACGCCGGCATCGGGTTGGGAGAAGGGCCAGGTGGAGAATCAGGTCGGCAATGTGCGGGAGTGGCTGTTTACCCCTCGAGTGAGCTTTCCGGACTTTGCCAGCCTGAATGCCTGGCTGGAACGGCGCTGTGTCGAGTTGGGTGGCCGACGGCATCCGGTTTTTCCGGACAAGACCGTCAGCGAGAGTCTTGCCGAGGAAAAATCCTTGCTGCGGCCTGTCACGGCGGTCTATGACAGCTATGTCGAGGAGACCACGACGGTCTCGGGGACCTGTCTGGTGCGGGTGGATCATAACCAGTACAGCGTGCCGGCTGAGTGGGTAGATCGGGTGGTGTCGGTACGCCGGCGTGCCCAACAGATTCAGGTGGTGGCCGAGGGTCAGGTACTCGCCGAGCATGAGCGGGATTTTGGCCGGGGCCGGATGATCACGAACCTCTGGCATTATCTGTCAGTGGTCGACAAGAAACCCGGCGCCTTGCGTCACGGGGTGCCTTTCCAGGATCTGCCGCCCGCCATTCGGGATGTGCGTGATCATTTATTGAGAAAACCCAAGGGGGATCGTGCCTTTGTCGATCTTCTGATGCTGGCTCGCGAGGTGGGACTGGAGGTTTTGGAGGTCGCTTGTGATTTGGTCCTGCAAGGTCGAGTGGTCACGGCGCCCATCTTGTTCAACACCATGCGCCGCCTAGCCGAACCGAAACGGCCCCAGAACCTGGAAAAGCCGCCATTTCCCGCGCTTCAGGTGGAACCAGTGGCGGATTGCAGCCGTTATGACAGTTTGCGGGAGAGTTGCCGTGTCCATTGATCGCATTGACCTCCTTGAAAAACTGCATCTTCATGGCATGGCTCAGACCCTCAAGGAATTGCTGGCCGAACGGCCAGCTATGCCAGAGGTCTGGGTGGATCGGATGATCGCTGCTGAGCAGGCCTATCGCCAGGCCAGCCAGTTGCGCTATCGGCTCAAGACGGCCCGATTTCCCCGCCATCGTGACTTCCTGGGTTTCGATTGGGCCGAAACCCCCTTGAATCAGGCTCGAGTCGAGGCGCTGGCTACCGGTACTTTCATGCAGCAAGCTCATAATTTGATTCTGATTGGGGGAACCGGCACGGGAAAAAGCCATCTGGCGACTGCCTTGGGGGTGTCCGCCATCCACCAGGGTAAACGAGTTCGGTTCTTCGATGCCGTGGACTTGGTCAATCAACTGGAACAGGAAAAACGGCTTGGCAAGGCGGGCCAGATGGCACGGCAGCTGACTCGCATTGATGCGGTGATTGTGGATGAACTGGGGTACCTGCCATTCCCGGATGCAGGGGGCTCTCTGCTCTTTCACCTCTTCAGCCAGCTCTATGAAAAGACTTCCCTCATCCTCACCACCAACCTTAATTTTTCTGAATGGGTTCAAGTCTTTGGCGATGCCAAGATGACTACCGCCCTGCTGGATCGTCTAACCCACCACTGCGATATCCTCGAAACCGGCAACGACTCCTATCGCTTCAAACAGCGCAAAAAGTCCAATTAGCCTCGTCTGATTGGCAGCCTCAGCCTTGAGATAAAGAGGGCCGTCAGGCCCTCTATCTTATTAATATTTATATATAAAATTTATTATTGCGCCGCAGGCGTCCGCGATTGGCAAATACACTGACGCGGCGGAGTGTGGGCAAAGGGTGGATATCCACGCTTTGTCCACACGGAGCCGCTCTCGGCGCCCTAAACTGGCAAATTTTCGATGTTGACGCTGGCAAATTTTGGATGTTGATTGACATTCAACAAGC
>JBAXSA010000399.1:0-2952 GCA_037130945.1 Pseudomonadota bacterium
GAGGGATGACGGATCAATTCGCTACTTTACCATCAGGGAGGCGGCAAGGTTACAGACCTTTCCGGATGGCTACCGATTTCATGGATCCTGGACAGAAAGCATGCGGCAGCTTGGAAACGCGGTGCCGGTCATGTTGGCGCGAACGGTCGCATCCAGCATTGCCGAGCGCCTGATCATGGCGAAGGCGCGCGACCTTGTCCGCCAACGCCAGCGGATAAGAGACGCCGCATGACCGCCGATATCATTCCTTTCAATCCCCTGGATACGAAAAATCTTGGCGCCTTGGTCGCGGAAGCGCTGTTATCCCGCAAGGCGTATCCTCTCGGTGGGCTGCTAGAATTCAAGGGCGCGGGAATCTACGCGATCTACTATGTGGGCGAGTTTCCCGCCTATGCCGAAATCGCGAGGCACAATCGGGATGGCGGATTCACCACTCCAATCTACGTTGGCAAGGCGATTCCAGCGGGTGCCCGGAAGGGTGGCGGCATGGGAATCGGGATGGTTGGCAAGCCGCTTTGCAACCGGCTCTCGGAACACGCCGAAAGCATTAATAACGCGGAAAACCTCGACATTGTAGATTTCTTCTGCCGCTTTCTGGTCGTCGAGGATATTTGGATACCACTGGGAGAGTCCCTGCTGATTGCCCGTTATTCGCCGATCTGGAATTCCCTAGTCGATGGCTTTGGCAACCACGACCCTGGTGGTGGTCGCTACAATGGCATGAGACCTCGCTGGGACGTGCTTCACCCTGGCCGATCATGGGCGGCAAGGTGCCGTGAACGCCCCGAGACCACCGACGACATTGCTCGGGATATTGAAACCTATCTGCGAAACTCAACATTCACGGCGTCTGATCGTTTCATTGGTATTGGCGAATGACGGCCGACATTGGTCAGTGCCGACGCACGAATCCATCATCCTTGGATCTGTACTCATAGTGGCCCGGTTAGCTGTTCTGGCCTCTTTTTCGGGCACCGGGGGCGTGGAGCGGATGCTAGTCAATCTCCTGACGGGCTTTGCTGCCCTCGGAGTCGCCGTGGATCTCCTGACCATCCGTGCCGACAGCCCCTATCTTCAGGATCTCCCCAACCAGAACCTCCGGGTGGTGCCCCTGGGTGCCCGGCACGCCCTCACCGCGCTGCCCGCCCTGATCCGCTATCTCCGCCGCGAACGTCCCCTGGTATTGCTGGTGGCCAAGGATCGCGCCGGACGCATGGCGGTGTTGGCACGGGCGCTCTCGGGGGTGCCGGTTCGTCTGGTGCTGCGTCTTGGCACCCACCTGACGGCCTCCCTAAAAAACCAGCCCGCGTGGCGTCGCGGCTTGCGCCGGCTACCCATCCGCCTGCTCTACCCGCACCTTGACGGCATCGTCGCGGTTTCCCAGGGCGTAGCCGAGGACATTGCCACCCTGGCCCGCCTGCCCCGCGACCGGATTCAGGTCATCCCCAATCCGGTGATCACGTCGGCGCTGCTGGCCCGTGCCCAGGAGCCCCCATCGCATCCCTGGGCGGCACCCGGCGAACCCCCGTTGATCCTCGCCGCCGGGCGTCTGACTGTCCAAAAAGATTTTCCCACCCTGGTGCGGGCCTTCGCACGGCTTCCCAGTACCCTGCCCTGCCGCCTGATGATCCTTGGCAAGGGCAATCCCGCGCCGCTGATGGATCTCGCACGGCAGCTGGGGGTAGCAGAACGCCTGGTGATCCCCGGATTCATGGCCAATCCCCACGCCCTCATGGCCCGGGCTGCGCTGTTTGTGCTCTCGTCACGCTGGGAGGGCTCGCCCAATGTGCTGACCGAGGCTCTGGCCCTGGGTATTCCAGCCGTCAGCACCGATTGTCCCAGCGGTCCCCGTGAGATTCTTGGGCCCCTCGCGGGGTTTTACGCCGATCCCGGCCCCCTGGTGCCGGTCGGGGATGTCGAGGCCATGGCCCGCGCCATGGCCGCTACCCTGACTAACCCCCCGCCAGCCACGACCTTGCGCCAGGCAGCGGTGCCCTACCATCAGACCTTGAGTGTCCAGCGTTACCTGGTGGCACTGGGTCTTTTAATTCCCGAGACCCACCCCGATGCTGTTATCGAACCGCTATAAATTTCTCTTTGTGCATATTGCCAAAACCGGCGGTACCAGTGTGCGTGCGGCCTTGCAGGGTCTGCGCTGGCGGGATCCCTGGTACCTGCCAATGTTTGTGTGCAGCCGCTTGAGCCACCTGAGCGGTCATCACATCGCTGCCAAATTGCCAAGGCACGCCAAGATCATCGCGGCCCAGGAGATGCTGCCGCGCGAGCTGTTTCAGTCACTCTTCAAATTCGCCTTCGTTCGCAATCCCTGGGATTTGCAGGTCAGTTCGTTCCATCATATTCGCCACGAGCGCCCCCATCACCTGGGCGGCCATGACGAATTCACCGCGTTTCTACGCTGGAAGCTCGATCCCGAACGGCCCTATCAGTACCACCTGGACACCTCCATCGAGCGCCAAAGTGACTACCTGATCGATCTCCATGGACGGGTTCTGACTGACTTTATCGGCCGCTACGAACAGCTAGATGCCGACTTTGATCTCGTCTGCCGGCGTCTTGGCATCCCCACCCCGCTCCTGCCCCACAAACGCCGCGCCGCCAACCGCCAGACCGACTATCGCGGCTATTACACCGATGAGTCCGCTCAGTGGATCGCCGACTACTTTCGCCGCGACATCGAGTTGCTCGGTTACCGATTTGACCCGGAATCATCTTAATCGGCGCGGTCGGGCCAATGTACGGGTGAAAAAACGGCATTCACAGGTATGCGTGGTATTCGGTACTATACTAATGTATTGCCGTGTATCAATCTCCATAAGTATGTAGGGAAGTGCGTTATGTCACAGGATCGTCCCATGAATCGGTGGTTGGCCGTACTCGGTGCCGTCATGATTCAACTGAGCCTGGGGGCAATCTATGCCTGGTCCGTGTTTA
>JBAXSA010000400.1:0-2904 GCA_037130945.1 Pseudomonadota bacterium
GGTCTCCGCGGCGAGCGCGTGTTGTTTGGCGATCATGAGATGTTGTGGCAGGGTCGCCGGCAGCCCTACTGGGTTAGTCTTCAGCCCGACGGATCTGCCGCCGAGGAGGAGGGCTACGAGAATCTCCACATCGGGGATCGGCCGCGCTTTGGTTTCCTGTGGCAGGATGGGCGTCTGAAACTGTACGAATCCTACGAGGATCAGGGCGTGATTCGTTACAAGGATTCCCCGATCCAGATACTGAGGCCGGTAGGGAGTGCCCCAGAAAAACACATTCCCCTGACGGAACTCGAACCCATTGTTGATCCCGAGAGCTGTTTTGCGAGCTTTCGGGATGGCTTGCTGCGTGTGCGATGGCTGGGGAGGGAAGCCTTTGTGGATCATCATGGTCGGCTGGTCATTCCGCCGAGGATGGCGTTTGATGAAATCAATGACTTTGTTGAGGGCATGGCGATCTTTACCCCAGACGACGGGGGCCACTTTGGTTTCATAGACAAAACCGGGCGCGTCGCGATCCCGGCAATATTCAAAACCCTGGGGGCATTTTCCGAGGGATTGGCGATTGCCGGTGTGGTGTCCGATCAAACCTATGCCTTCTGCGAGGCTGGTACCTGTAAACCACGGTGGATTTCCGCAGCCGAGGCCGAGTCGTTGAAGGATCGATATGGCTACATCGACATACGGGGTCAATTTCAGATTCCACCACGCTTTGACCACCAACACCGTGCCAATTTTCACCAAGGTCGCGCAGTGATCGAGCGCGATGGTGTCTGGCACCAAGGGGTCTGGCATCCCGGTATCCGGGTAGTCATCGATCGACAAGGCCGGGAAATCCCTTTGCCCGATGGCGCCCACCCCCATAGCGATTTTTCCGAGGGGTACCTGTCCTATGTCGAAAAGAACCACTTCGGTTATCTCGACCGCAATGGCAAGCCAGTGTTGCAAGCCGCTTTGGGTGGTGCCCAGGCCTATACCAGCGCGGGTGATTTTGCCGGGGGGTTGGCTCGGGTCAAGACCGCTGACTGGGCCGGATTTATCAATGCCCAGGGACAGCGGGTGCTAAATCTGCCAATCGGCACCCTTGATAGCGATACCCGCTTTGACGATGGGCGACTGTGGGTGGCCGACGCCAGGAAAAAAGTGGGATTCATTGACCATACCGGTACCCTCGTGATTCCCCACCAGTTTGAATATCACAACGGCACCAGCGGCTTTCGGGAGGGCCGAGCCATGGTCAGCCGTGGTGGCAAATACGGATACATCGATATCAACGGCACGGAGGTGGTGCCCATCACCCATGATTGTGCCGCGTTCGGTTTTTCCGAGGGCATTGCCTGGATCGCCGACAACCACCGGGTACGCTACATTGATCACAATGGCAAGGATGTTTTTACGACCATCGAGATCCCAGAAATCTTCCAAACTCCTGCCGACCCGGCAGCGCTAGCCTGTACCGAGCCGCTTTTGCCACTGGCCCAAGCCCTCTGTAGTCGGCCCGAAGGGGTGGCGATCCAGCAACAGCTTGTCCTTGCCTGGCAGGATACCCTGGACATCCTGGAAGAAGGGGATCGCGAAGCCTTGTGGGCCGAGCAGCGGTCATGGCTTGCAGAAGCTGAAACCCGGTGTGGTTTGCCTGACCGAGGCAAGAACGACATAACAGCCAATCCGGCATCTGTTGGGCCATGCGTCGGGGACGTTTTCGCCGCTCGCATTCAGGCACTGATTGAGCGCCAGAACAAGGCACTCCGGAATTATTCACCATTATCCCGGGTTCCGACCACCTCGGGTTTGTTCGAGGCCTATGCACGCAATGACGAAAGCACTTACATCCTGGCCAGGCTCAATGGTCACACCTACGCCATCAGCGATGATCCGGATCGCCGCTACAGCCTTCGTGCCCACTACCCGGAACAACCGCCCTATCGCTACCTGTTATTGACCGTGGGTGGCTACAGTACCATTTGCCTGGGCCGCACGGCATTGTTTGATGCCATGCCGGGCTCGCTACAGAGTGTCGGAGAACTCCCCGGATGTCTCGGTCATCCCCGACTGGAACTGGCCAACGATGGGCTTCATATTATTTTCTCCGCCGCCGACCCGGTGGAAGAAGAAATCTGGCGCTATCCTGATGGTCGTCTTGAGCGTATCAAGGAGGCCCTCCCACCCTTGGCCATCTGGCTGATCCATGGCAAACCCGTGACTCCGGATGGCCGACAGGCCGAACTGACGGTGCTTGACAAGCAGGGTGACTTTCCTCCCGATGGCTTTGCCGCCCGGTTCGAGATCCGCCAAGTTGAGAGCAACGAGGTCTGGCGCGTCGAGCGTCAATCGACCCGATACGAGGCTCGGGTGACCTTCCCGGACGAATTCGCAACTCCCTTCAAAGCTGGACGCTACCAGTACCAGGTCAAGGTGCTGGATCGTATTGTTGACAAGGGCGAATTTACCCTCGGAGAGCCATCCCATGAAGATGACACACATCCTTAGGGCAGCCTTCATGCTCGCAACGCTATGTCTAGTGACCACCCGGATTGCTGTCTGCGATGACAAGACACAGGGTAGGGTCGTCAAACTTTCCAATGGTGTTACGCTACTCAGCCTCCTGGGCCAGAAATCCAACGGCATGGCCATGATGGCTCACCGCGAAAATTTCAACGCACACGGGTTTGATCTTTTTTCCCTGTACCTCAAGGGTTCCGCTCATTCAGGCGATGCTTCAGATTGGCATGCGGTCACGTTCTTTGATGGTGAAAAGGAAAAATGGGTACTGACCACTGGCGGGGGCGCAGATTGCCTGCTCCATGATTTTCGGTTGATCAGTGGTGCTAATGGGAAATACCTGCGTCTTGTGGTCGCTGATAGAGACATGGGAGAAAGTTATGTGGATGAAAACCGGGTAACCTT
>JBAXSA010000401.1:0-2902 GCA_037130945.1 Pseudomonadota bacterium
ATCCTTTTCTAAAAAGCTAATAAATCATATAGGTGCCATCAAATACTTTATTTGTTACTATAATCTCACCAAAGTTCAAGCAGCATAGGGAGCATTACCTGTAGCGCACTATCGAAAAACTTGACGGCATCTACGCAGGAAACCCCAAGCGGGGAACCGCCAGGCCAACTACCGATATGATGCTCAGGGCATTTGTGGGCATCACCCTGCGTTATCAGCCATAGGCTCGAATAGTTAAGGCGCGATCATCCTGGTCGATGACGACAGCGCCCCGCCTTGCTACACTAGCGGCTGATCCCTCCATCAACCCTTCAGGAGATTGCAAGCCAATGGCTGCCGAAAAAGGCAAATCCCTCATTATCACCCTTTTGCTAGGGCTCACCAGCGCCGGGCTCTATGGCCTGCTGTACCTCTTTGCCGAACCCATTATTGCCTTGTCCGCCAAGGGGCACTGGATGTTTATCGTGCCCGTTGGCATCGCCTTCCTGTTTTCCAGCGTACACGGCGTCTTCACCGGATTGTTCTGGGACACGCTCGGCATCCAGGCTAAGAAATAAGGAATCCCCATGGACATGGCAAGCAATTTCATCACGCTCGATTTTATTACGATTCTTTATCTTTTTCTGGTCGGCTTTGTCGGCGGCCTGGTTAGCGGTTTTATTGGCTCGGGCGGTGCTTTTGTCCTGACCCCCGCCATGATGAGCCTCGGGGTGCCGGGCATTGTCGCGGTGGCCAGTAACATCTGTCACAAGTTCCCCAAGGCTCTGGTGGGTGCCCTTAAGCGCGCCAAGTATGGCCAGGTCGATGTCAAACTCGGCATTGTCATGGGGATTTCGGCCGAGGCAGGGGTACTCTATGGTGCCCATATCCAGGAGGGTATTAAACGGGCTTTCGGTGATGTGGGTTCAAACCTGTATGTGAGCGTGGCCTTCGTGGTCGTATTGGCCATCGTGGGTGGCTATGTACTCCGCGATGCCTGGCGCATCTACCGCTCGGGCAATACCGGTGCTGCAGAAAAGGTCGGTAGTCTGGCACGCAAGATCCAGTCGATCCGTATCCCGGGCACCATGGTCTATTTTAAGAGCATGAACGCCGAGGTTTCGGTACTCTTCACCATTCCCATGGGGTTTGCCACCGGCATGCTGGCCGCGACCATCGCAGTGGGCGGATTTATTGGGGTGCCGGCCATGCACTACCTGCTCGGCGTTCCCAGTTTGATGGCCTCGGCCTCAGAGCTGGTGATCGCGTTTGTCATGGGCGTTGGCGGCACCATCAAATACGCCTGGAGTGGCCTGGTGGACATTCGTCTGGCCATGATCATCCTGGCCGGCTCCCTGTTTGGCATTCAGCTGGGCGCGATCGGCACCACCTATGTCAAACCCTACATGATCAAGGTCGTGATGGGCGTCATCATGATGCTGGTGCTGGTGTCGCGGGGCTTGGTGATCCCGGTGTATCTCTCGGATCTGGATCTGATCACTAAAATCGATCCCACTTGGGCCAGCGTCCTCAAGGGGGTGAGTTTTGGCATCATGATCTTTGCCCTGCTCACGGGGGCCCTGATCGTGCTTCATTCGCTCATCAAAGGGATGATAGCCCACCGGGCGGAACAGGCCAACGAGGCTACGGCGATGCCTTCTCTCACCGGGCAGTTGTCGCCCATGGGCCGGCTGGAACGCATCCTGCTGGTCTCGGATGGTTCGGAGTATAGCCAGGGCGCGGCCGCCGAGGCAATTCGCCTGGCCAAGTTGAGCCCCGCCACCCTGCATGTCCTCAAGGTGGTTCCCACCTCCACGGGGATGGAAACCTTCGGCGTCGAAACGCGCCAACAGGAAATGACGCAGGCTCAAACCTACCTGGAGGCGTTCCGAACCCAGGCCGTCGAAGCCGGCGTGGAATGTACCGTGGAGGTTCGGCAAGCTGCGGACATTGGTCGTACCATCGTGCAAATCTCCGAAGAGTGCCACGCCGATCTGATCGTTATGGGTCGCCGTGGCAAGGCTGGCGTGATCCTGAATCTGCTGGTCGGTAACATTAGCAAGCAAGTCGCCGGATTGGCGCGTTGCGCGGTGCTGATGGTGCCACGGGCAGCCGTTATTGGTCAGGGTAGCCTGTTACTGGCGGTGGATGGCTCCCGGCACAGCGACGCCGCCGCCACCGCAGCCTACCGGTTCGCGACCATGGCCAGCAAACCCGTGACCGTCATCTCGGTGGTTCATGAGGATTTTAACGAACGGCGCACCACCGAAATGAAGGGGGCCGTACAACGGGTCACCCACTTGCTGGATCATCAGGGCGTGTCCGCAAAGGGAGAGGTCATTCGTGGCCGGCCCGTCTCGGGTATTTTGGACTGGGCCCGCCAAAAAGGCACCGATCTGATCGTGATGGGGAGTCGCGGCCATTCCGGCCTGGAAAACATCCTGCTCGGCAGTGTTTCCGAACGGGTGATCGGCAACGCCGACTGCGCGGTGTTGGTCGTTAAGGGCTAACCAGACCCTCCTAAAAAGCCCCTCTCCCTCTGGGAGAGGGGTGGGGGGCAAGGGTTTTCCATGCGCCTCCTGATTATCGAGGACAATCACGATCTCATCGCCAATCTGTGCGAATACCTGGAAGATCGCGGCCACACGGCCGATGCCGCCGAAGATGGTCTGACGGGCCTTCACTTGGCGGTATTACGTTTTTTTAACGATTAGTTTATCAATACATGACAATTTAATAACATTCAAAATGCTATATTGGCCCTGTTTCTTGATTCATTGAGGAGATGACGATATGGCGGATTCCCGCAGCTTACCCCCGTGGGCCCGGTCTTTTTTTCCCTTTTTGCGGTGGTGGCCCGAGGTGAACCGCGAGAGCCTCCACGCCGACTTCATGGCGGGCCTGACCGGTGCCGTGGTCGTGC
>JBAXSA010000402.1:0-2902 GCA_037130945.1 Pseudomonadota bacterium
CCCTCAACAAGGCCGAGCGCGACTTTCGCAACATGCACTGCGAATATGGTCGGCGCGCCGGCGAGAAGGTGGGACTGACGCCGGCGGTCATCACCGTGATCCACCAGCACCACGAACTCATCGATGGCAGCGGTTTTCCCCAATCTCTCAAGGGCGAGGCGATTAGCCTGGCGTCGCGCATGGTGGCGGTCACCAACCACTATGACAATCTCTGCAATCCGGTCAACCTTGCCCAGGCCCTCACCCCCCACGAGGCCCTGTCAATGATGTTTGCCCAGGAACGTGGCAAATACGATGCCAAGCTCCTGCAAATCCTGATTCGCACCCTGGGGATCTATCCACCGGGCACCATTGTCAAACTCTCCAACGATACCCTGGCGGCGGTCACCACGGTCAACTCCGCCAAACCCCTAAAACCCACGGTGGTGATCTACGATCCCAATGTTCCCAAGGAAGAGGCCATCATCCTGAATCTCGAGGAAGAGCCGGATATCACCATTGCCAAGGCCATCCGCCCGGCCCAACTGCCACGTCCGGTGTACGAGTATCTCAACCCGAGGAAACGTGTGACCTATTATTTTGACGCCAAGGCCAGTCAGGCCGGAGCAAAGAAAAAACCATGACCCCACGGGAGGCCGCTTTGCAGGCCTTGCTGGCGGACACCGCCGATGAACTGCTATTGCTGGTCGACCCTGGCACCCTGGAAATTCATGCCGTGAACCGTTGTGCCTGCCTGAAACTGGGATATACCCGGGAGGCTCTGGTCGGCCTGTCAATTGTCGAGCTTGAGTGTGCGCTGGCCGATATCTTCTACTGGGACGACGTGCGTGCCGGCTACCTGCGCGATCTCAAGGATGTCGAAGGGCTTTACCGCCGGGCTGATGGCGAGTTGCTTCCGGTGGTCAAGAGTCTGTCTCAGGTTATGTCGGAGGATCGTCCTTGGCTGGCGATTCGCGCTCGGGATGCCCGGCCGCAAAAAAAGATCGAAGACGATCTGGCCCAAGCCAGCTCGCAGTTGCGAGCGACCCTTGAAGCGACCGCCGATGGGATTCTGGTGGTCAATCGCCAGGGTGCCATCGTCAGCATGAACCGTCATTTCTCCGAGCTATGGCCCATACCAGAATCGCTGTTATTGGGTCAGGACGACCAGGCGATTTTCGATTTTCTCGCCGCCCAGCTGGCCGAACCCGCCGCACCGGTGGAATACGGTTCCGATGAGCAGACCCTGGAGGTTCTGAAGCTATCCGATGGCCGGGTGGTGGAAAGCCAATCAGGCCCCCAGATCCAGGGTGACCAAATCATCGGGCGTGTCTTCAGCTTTACCGACATCACCGAACGCACGCAGGCCGAGCGGGCGTTGCGCGAGGCACGCAATCAGGCCGAGGCGGCCAATGGTGCCAAAAGCGAATTTCTAGCGATCATGTCGCATGAGATCCGTACCCCCATGAATGGCGTTCTGGGCATGCTCTCACTCTTGCTGGATACCCACCTGGATGCCGAACAGCAACGCTTTGCCCAGCTCATTCGCGTGAGCGGCGAGGCGTTGCTCAGCATCATCAATGACATCCTGGATTTTTCCAAGATCGAGGCCCACAAGCTCGAACTGGAAACGATCGATTTCGATTTGCGCGTCCTGCTGGAGGAATTTATCGAAATCTATGCCTTGCGCGCCACTGACAAGGGGCTTGAATTGACCGCTCGCATCGCGCCCGGCACGCCAGTAGATTTGCGTGGCGATCCTGGCCGGTTGCGCCAGATTCTGACCAATCTGGTCGGTAACGCCCTCAAATTCACGGATCGTGGTGTGGTCGATGTGCAAGTGGAGAGGTTTTTTTTGCGGCCCGATGATGCCGCCGTATGGTTGCGCTTTACGGTGCGCGACACGGGATCAGGCATCCCGGGAGACCGCCAGAGGCAGATCTTCGAGCCCTTTGAACAAGCGGATCAGTCAACCGCCCGCCGTCATGGGGGTACCGGTCTGGGCCTTTCGATCTCGCGCCAGCTGGTAGCCCTGATGGAGGGGCACATTGGCCTCGACAGTCAGCCGGGTTTGAGTACTACCTTTTGGTTCGAGGTGAAGCTCGCACAGGGTGAGGGGGAAACCAGCCAACCCTCGGTACCCAGTGCTGCGGAGCTGGCCAAGCTGTCGGGTATACGGGTGCTGATTCTGGACGATAACCCGCTGGTTTGTCAGGCTTTAGGGGAAGCCCTGACGGGTTGGGGCTGTGCGGTGGAAACCGGCACCGGGACGACGATACTGGCCCGGCTCCGGGAGGGCCAGGGGAACCCTTTCCAGTTGGGGCTGTTGGATGCGGGATTACCAGGTCTCGATTTGGAGGCCTTGACACATGACGCCCCCAAGACTCAATGGCGGCTACTGACCCCCCCCGGTGCGCGGCAAGATTCGACCCGGCTGACTCGCCTGGGGTTGATGGGATACTTGGCAAAACCGGTCAAACAGGCCGAATTGCTCGCTGCGGTACAGGCCACGGTGGGTTGGTATCAGCCAGCCGCCACCAAGCGCGCCCTGGCAGCCCGCTCGCCCGCGACACCGAGTACCGCACGGCTATTGCTGGTAGAGGATAACTACGTCAATCAGAAAGTGGCCCAGGGGATATTGCGCAAACTCGGTTTTACCCAGGTGGAAATCGCCAGCAACGGACGGGTCGCCGTGGAGCAGGGGCTCACAGGGGGCTTCGACCTGATATTGATGGACTGCCAAATGCCGGAGATGGACGGTTTTGAGGCGACTCGCCAGTTGCGGAGTCACGCGGTGCGAACCCCCATCGTCGCCATGACCGCCAATGCCACCGCCGGTGATCGCGAGAAATGCCTGGCGGCAGGTATGGACGATTATGTTCCAAAACCCATCCTGGTGGCCGAACTGGCCCGGGTGTTGGCG
>JBAXSA010000403.1:0-2870 GCA_037130945.1 Pseudomonadota bacterium
GAGATTGCCGGGTGGCAGTCCATACAGGTCGCGCTGCTCATCGATGCGCAGGCACAGACGCCGGTATGTAAAGAAGATCCAGTAATAGTTGAAGAAAGGGATGAAGCAGAAGCCCAGTGCCTTGCCTGCCGATGGATCGTCCGGCCTCACGCGGCACATCTTTCCGTGCATTAAATTCAGCCAGACCAGCGTGAATATGCCAAACGTTGCGTAATGCAGCAGGATTGCCAGCGCGACGGGGAACGTTGTCAGTTGATGAGGACTGGAGGGTGTCGTTTCGATCAGCCTGGCGAGGGGTGGGGGAGGCGTGCCCGCCTGTTGCGTATAGCCTAAAACGGTCCCGATAGCTTGCCAATCTTTCATCCCTTCGCGCCAGCACAAATCCGATGTGTTAAGCACGCCTGTAGCGATCTGTTGACGGATCGTCTCCTCATCAAAGGGTCCGGTCTGCTTCCCGTTTTTGCCGATGTGGTACGAATTCATTGGTCATTCCTCTTTTGTTGCCGAACGATATATGAGCCTCAGACGGGATTGCCGGCACCATACCTATAAACAGCGGTCAAGTGAGCAACGTATTGTTAGCAGTCGAGCCTCCCGGTAGCAAGGCTATTAACAGACAACTTCCTTTCGCGCAGCGGGCTGCGGTTGCCAGCCCCTTGTCAATGCGCAGGGCAAGCGGTTGGCAGTAACCCGCATCACGGGAAGGCGAATGAACGGACCCCGTTCTCAGCGGCAAGCATCATTCAAGCACTTACCAAGCCCGACGGAGATTTTCAGCTACGGATTGCGCGGATTGGGGGGGGTGGCGCGGTCGGTAGCGTTGCACTCCGTATGGGGTGAATCCCCCATAGCGCCCCGGCAAGAAACCTGTAATACTGCCGGACTTGAAATGGGACCGTACAGCATTAAGTAAGTTTAGCCAGCAGCGCGCGAACATTTTTCTGGCAGCGGGATTATTCGTTATCGCGGTGATTTGCGCTTCGTCGTTTTTCACATTTCAGTCCTATTTCCGATCCAGCTTGTTGCGTAAGCACAGCTTTATGACGCTCAACTCAATCCACGCGTTACTGGGGGAGGTCACGGATGCGGAAACTGGGCAAAGAGGTTATTTGCTGACCGGAAGAGACGAATATTTAGCACGGTATCAAACGTCGGTGCCGAAGGTTTCACGGCTGCTCGCCGAGCTGCGGCGCCTCAGGGGGTCCGAGGGTCGACCGACCGAGCCGTTGGCCCGCCTGGAACAGCAGATTAAGTTAAAACTCGAAGAGCTCAACACCACGCTGCAAGTTCGGCACAGCGAGGGTTTGCCGGCGGCGCAGCATGTCATGGAGATGGATGTCGGCAAAATGGCAATGGATAAGATCCGCCGGATTTGCGAAGAACTCGTCCAGGAAGAAGCCGCCATGGTGAATGTCAGTGATGCCGCGATGAACCGGGGAACGGGGATGTCGATTAGCATCCTATTCTTCGGCACTGCCTTGACGTTCGCGCTGGTCGTGGGGGCGGGGTTGATCACGTCCCACGCCACCAGAAAGAGCGAAGACTCGATGGCAAAATTAGTCGAGTCGGTCAATCAACTGGCCCTGAGCAACCGGGACCTGGAGCAGTTCGCCTATGTCGCTTCGCACGACCTCCAGGAGCCGCTGCGGATGGTCTCGAACTACTGTCAACTGCTCGGCCGCCGATACAAGGGCCGGCTGGATGCGGATGCCGATGACTTTATCCATTTCGCGGTGGATGGCGCGCAACGCATGCAGCGGCTGGTCGATGATCTGCTGGCGTATTCCCGGGTGGGTTCAGGGCGCGGAAAGCCGGTCCGGACGCAGGTCGAAAACGCGTTCCGGGATGCGGTCAAGAATCTGGAAGCGAGCATCCAGGAGAGCGGCGCGGCCATCACCCACGACGCCCTGCCCGAACTGGTAGCCGACCCGAATCAACTGACGCAACTTTTGCAAAATCTGCTCGGCAACGCCATCAAGTTCAGAAGCAAGCGTGGGCCGCAAATTCACGTCTCGGCCGAGAACCGGAGCGGGGAATGGCTGCTGGGGGTGCATGATGATGGCATTGGGATCGCCCCAGAATACCGCGAGCAGATATTTGTGATATTTCAACGACTGAACGCCAAACAGGAGTATCCCGGCACGGGAATCGGTTTGGCCATCTGTAAAAAAATCATGGATACGCATGGCGGAAAAATCTGGGTGGAATCGAAAGCCGGTCCGGGCACGACGTTTCATTTTAGTTTCCCCAAACGCGCAATCTCAACCAAAGGAATAGCATGACCCCCATCGAGATTCTATTAATCGAAGATAACCTTGGCGACGTGCGATTGATGCAAGAAGCGCTGAAAGAGGCGAAGATACACAACCACTTGACGGTGGCGCACAACGGGGTGGAGGCGATAGCGATCTTGCACAAGCAGGGCCAATATGCCCTGGCGGTCACACCCCAGATCATTTTGCTGGATCTAAACCTGCCCAAAAGGAGCGGGATCGAAGTACTGGCACAGATCAAATCTGGAGCGCTCAAGCAAATACCGGTGATCATCTTGAGCAGTTCCAAGGCCGATGAGGATGTGGCAATGAGCTACATGATGCATGCAAACTGCTACATCACGAAACCGATGGACCTCGATCAATACATCAAAGTGGTCCGGGCCATAAAAGATTTCTGGTTCACGATCGTCCGTTTGCCCGGGAACCAGCACGGATAAGAAATCGCTTTTCGGCATCCCCCGGTCGGCATCGACCCACACGGGCCGGAAACATGCCGGAAATGTTCAAAAATCGCGATTTTTATTAGGAATTGGCGGAGAGGGAGGGATTTGAACCCCCGGACCCCCTTACGGAGGTCACAGCATTTCCAGTGCT
>JBAXSA010000404.1:0-2852 GCA_037130945.1 Pseudomonadota bacterium
TTTTTGGGCTGTCAAAGCTTCGGTCAGGAGCCACTCCAAACTTTATTCTGCCGACTGTTAGCGGCTGTGTAGGAAGGCGCAAATATGGCGGAGTTCGGCATTGGCGCGGACAAATAGCAAGGGCCCCGAAGGGCCCTGGAACAAGTGAATGGATACCCGGCTAGTTAGAACAGATCTTCGTCGTCCAGGGTGAAGTCGGTTGATCTGGTGTATTCAGTACGGTCATCCTGCAGGTATTGCTGGATCTGCAGTAAATAGTGGCTATAGATAACTTCCCGCAAGTCATCCAACAGTTCGACCACGGCACAAGCCTGCGCAGGCGTCCAGTCATCCTGAATCAAGAATGCGAGTCCCCGTTGCAAGCCAGATGGCAGATGGAGTTTCATGGCTTGACCTTCTTACGTTTTGACTCGGCCTGCTCGGCGCGTTCCAGGGCTTCCTTGAGCCGGTAGGACTCGCCCTCGATGGGTATTACCTCGGAGTGGTGGACCAGACGGTCAATCAGCGACACAACGCAGGCGGCATTTGGAAACACGGTATTCCAATCGGCGAAGGCCTTGTTGGTGGTGACCATCGTGCTCTTGGACTCGTAACGCCTGCTCACCAACTCGAACAACAAGTCGGCGTGCCGGTTGGAGTAGGACAGGTAGCCGATCTCATCAATGACCAACAGATCCGGACTGGCGTAATGGTGCAACCGCCGACGCAGCGCGGCATCGCTGTCCAGTGCGGCCAAGTCACCCAACAGTTCGCCGGCGGTGGTGAAGCGAACGGTGTGACCTTGCACCAGCGCCTGATGGGCCACGTTCCTGGCCAGCATTGATTTGCCCACTCCATTGGGGCCTCTGAGCACGACGTTGGCCCCACCCTTGATGAATTCGAGTGTCATCAAACTCTCAACGGCGCCACGGTCGCACTTCGTGGGCCAACTCCAATCGAAGTCGGCCATCGCCTTGAAGCGTCCGATACGACCGGCGCGAATGCGCCGCTCCAGGGAGCGCTGTGCGCGAGCTTCCTCTTCCCAAGCAATGACATCGGCCAACCAGTCTGCCTGGGACGCCTGCGACCAATGCTCCAGGATGCCGTGCAGGCGCAGGTCTGCGGCGCGTTGTTGCAAACTATTCTTCTTGGGGCTCATCGGTATCTCCTTGGGTCTGAGGTTGTTGGGTGGTGCTGAGTTGGTCGTAGCTGTCCAGGCGATGGGCATGGATCACGCCATCGCGCAGTCGGGCCTGAGCGCTTAACTGCACCGCCACTGGTGCCGGCGCATGGCGGGCTTCACGTTGCGTCTCCAGCGCCAGACGTACCGCGTTGGGGTGCGGCACCCCGCGTGCCAGGGCCGCCAGGATGGCGATTTGCACCTGGGCGGCACCATAGCGATCGACCAGACGCAGCAGGCTCATGGTGATGGAGCCCAGGTTCTCGCCCCGTGCGGCGGCGCCCTCTAGCAACTGCTGGCTGGCCGGTGCTGCCTGACACAGGCGACTCATGCCCCGCTGGGCGCTGGCGTGGGCTTTGCGTTCAACCAGATTCTGGATATGGGATGGCTCCTCGATTTGCTGGTCCCGGTCATATGAACGCACATGGCGAGCCAGTACCTCCTGGCCATCCACAATGCGCAGACTCTTCTCCTCAGCCAGCACCGTCAGCACCCGACGCACGGCGGTATGCGGTACCGAATAGTCGTTAAGGTCAAAGCGTACGTAGGGTGTCTTGCCGACCTTGACTTCCAAGCGTTCCTCCACCGTATAGGGGTTGACCGGCAAGGCCAACAAGCTTGGCTTCTCCTGTGCAAAGGCCCGACCGACCGTAAGCGTTTTATCCTGCGGACACAGCCGCGCATCGGCCTGACCCAGGCACCAGGCCTGCGCCTGCTCATTGAGGTCCTCGACGCTGGAGAAGGTGCGTGCGGCAAAGAAGTTGTCGCGGATATAGCGAATCGAACGTTCGACCCGACCCTTCTCGTTTCCCCGCGCGACTGCCACCGGGCGCGGCTCGAAGCGGTAATGGCCTGCAAAGTCCAGCAGCTTTGGCGAGAAGCGAATGGCACTACCCTGGCGTTCGAGCACGGCGCTCTTGAGGTTGTCGTACAGCAGGACCCTGGGCAAGCCGCCCCAGGCTTCAAAGGCTTGCACATGGCCGCGCAGGAAACTCTCCATGCGTGCGTCCAGGCAGAAGCGCAAGAAGATGCGCCGTGACCACGACAACACCATGACAAAGGCCATAAGAGGACGCCTGGCCTTACCGATTTGCAAGTGGCCAAAGTGGGCCCAGTCGACCTGTCCTTGCTCACCAACGAGTGTGACCAGGCGCAGGTAGGCTTCAGCCGCCGGTCTGGGCCGGTGATGGGAGACGAGGTGACGGAAGTGGTCAGGCCCACCACGGTAGCCACGCTCGCATGTCATCACGTACAGGCGGCTTGCCGTGAGGGTTGGAAACTTCTTGAGCGTCTCCAGGATGAAGGGCAAGTACGGGTCAATGCGGCAGGCCCGCACATTGCCGATGCGTGGCAATCCGGCTTGATGCAGGACGCGCTCAACGGTGCCATGGTGGACCTGCAACTGGCGGGCGATGGTGCCCACACGCCAACGTTCGACATGGTAGTAGCGCAGGATTTGGGCATGAAGCTCAGGGGTCACGGGCATGGGCAAACTCTTTACGGTCAGATAAACGAGGGGCTCGGCGGATGCGGCGGCGCAGGAAATCAATCCGTACAAACAGACCGCAGCAACATGGGCAGAAATGACACCGTCCAGGCTCCTGCGGTGCGTCATCAACGCGTGCCGCCGTCACGGATGGCAGTAAAGCAGGCAGTGCCGGGGGTGGGGAACCCTGATGCGTCACCGATTGAT
>JBAXSA010000405.1:0-2847 GCA_037130945.1 Pseudomonadota bacterium
CGGACTGAAAAATTATTAGCGGCTTGATTTACCAACAGGATTGATTTACACCCCCGGCCGGGTGGAGTGGTCTTGGCGACGGGGACGGGAATCAGCCAGATCAGCCGATATGACATGGACCGCTGGGGAGACTTCTGGCGGTTCACCAGCCTTTCAGCGCGGCGGATGTTTGAAGATGTCTTCAGTGCCGACGCTGTAACCGTGAAGCAATACGGGAATGTTCTTGCAGCCACAGCTTTACTTCAGGGAATTTCTGCTAACGAACTCAACACCGCCGAACTCGACGTTCAGGATCAGGATTATGAAGTGGTCATCACAATTGAGGCAATCAAACGGACATGAGAATTCGTGGACTATGGCGGTTGAAGGCGGAATGGGCCAAACTGAGGGGCCAACTGACACCTGGGCCAATGGTGCTCATCTATCATCGCGTCGCTAAAATTCAGCAAGATCCGCATTTGTTGGCGGTCACACCTGCGCACTTTGAGGAGCAATTGTTGGTCTTGCGGAGACACTATCCAGTGGTAACCCTGTCCGAATTAACGGAAAACCTGATGCGCGGCAGGTGTCCCGGGCCGATGGTCGTGCTAACGTTTGATGACGGTTACGCAGATAATGCCGAGGCTGCCCTTCCGCTGCTTAAGAAGCATGACATACCAGCCACGTTCTACCTCGCCTCCGGATTTGTCGGAACCACGCGCGAGTATCTTCAGGATGATCTCGAGCGGCTACTGCTGTTGTCTCCACAGTGTTCTGACGAGTTGCATCTGACCGTTGACGGAAAGTCGTTCGTCTGGGCGATCCGATCATGGGAGGGTGGGAACACTATGGCATCAGCAGCCGGATGGAGCATACTTTCCAAGACAGACCCGACGCCACGACATCGGACCTATAGGGAGATTCACAACATGTTACGGACCCGTTCGCACGCGGAACAAGAACGTGTGCTGGAGCAATTGCGTGACCAGTGTGGCGATCCTGGTCCGGCCCGCTCCACGCACCGCGGTATGTCTTGGAACCAGGCCCGGCAAATGGCGTCATGTGAATCTATTGAACTTGGCGCCCATACGCTGAATCATCCCTGGCTGTCCGCTTTGTCTCTGAAAGATCAGCGCATGGAGATTCTGGAGTCTAAACGAGTCTTGGAGAAACAGATTGATCGGCCCGTAAACAGTTTCGCCTACCCTTTTGGCACCCGCCAGTCCTACACGGCGGAGACGGTTGGCCTGTTGAAAGAAACGGGGTTCAAAAACGCGTGTTCCAATTTTCGTGAGCGGATAGGGTGCCGAACAGATTTGTTTCAACTTCCACGATTTCTCGTGCGGGACTGGAATGGCGATGAGTTTTTGCAGCGACTCAAGGCGGGGTGGCTTTGAACTCTTCCCGAATCAAGATTCTTTATGTCAATCAACTGGCCGGGCGCGGCGGGGCTGCTGGCATCTGTCTGGCCTTGCAACAAGAACTTCTCGCCGAAGGGCATGAGTCTGCCGTGCTGGTTGGCCGTCAGGCATGTGAGCTGCCTGGTGCTAAGCTGATCGAGCATGATCGTTACCGGTCGGTTTGGGGGCGGTTCTGGATGGCCGCGGCGCGATGGCTGATTCAGTACAACGGCCATGTCCGTGGGGTACAACGGGTGTCCGAACGATTGCTTCCCCGCTTGGCATCGACCCGGCGATTCTGGTCCTGGTGGGCCGGATATGAAGATTTCGATTTCCCCGGTACAAGGCATCTGCTGGTGCAATCTCCCTTCATGCCGGATATATTGCATTTGCACAACCTTCACGGCGATTACTTTGATCTCCGGGAACTGCCACGACTCAGCCGTGCCGTGCCTACAATTATTACACTGCACGATGCCTGGCTCCTGGCAGGTCATTGTGCGCACTCGTTTGATTGCGAACGATGGAAGATCGGATGTGGTTCCTGTCAACGTTTGGACATCCTGCCTACGCTTCGCCGGGACGGCACCGCGTACAACTGGCAACGAAAGCAGGAGATTTATCATAACAGTCGTTTCTTGGCGGTCTGCCCATCGCATTGGCTGGCCGACAAAGTGCGTCAATCCATGCTGATGGCCGGGGTAGCTCGATTGAGAGTCATCCCCAATGGGGTGGATACATCCGTGTTCAAGCCCGGCGACAAGGTGGCTGCACGCGGTCGTTTGGGCTGGCCTCAGGAGGCGTTCATCGTCATGTTTGCCGCTAACGGTGTGCGCCAAAGTATCTGGAAGGATTATCCAACTATGCGAGAGGCAATTCGGTTGACGGGAGATAATACCGATAATTCACCAATCCGTTTCTTCGCAATTGGGGATACAGCACCTGCCGAGCAGGCTGGTACGGTGAAGATCGAATTTCTTCCATACCGCAATTCAATGACAGAATGTTATCAGGCGGCTGACGTTTATCTTCATGCCGCCAGAGCGGACACATTCCCCTCCACCATCATTGAATCATTGGCTTGCGGTACGCCGGTTGTTGCCACTGCTGTGGGGGGCATTTCTGAACAAATCATTGAGGGCGAAACCGGCTATCTTGTTCCCGCAGGCGATGCCATGGCGCTGGCGAAACGCTTGGTCCGTCTGGTGCAATCACCCAATTTGGTGAGCACCATGGGTACAGCGGCCAGTCGGGACGCGGCGAATCGATTCTCTCTGAGAAGGATGGCGTTGAATTACATGCACCTCTACCAAGAAGAGATCAAACAAAGAGCTGGAGCTCATGGGCACTGACTTGAATTATCACCAGCAATTCCCGGAGGCATCCTGAAGTGGCGTAATTCATAGGTTTATATTTTTTGCTTTCGTAAACATTTGGTGCTAAAATAGTTCTTTAAACATGTTTTTTC
>JBAXSA010000406.1:0-2843 GCA_037130945.1 Pseudomonadota bacterium
AGTGACTGGGCGTTTCCCCTTATCTATCCCGCCCCGGAGGCTCACGGGCCTGGAGAGGGGTCTGCTGATCGCTGAACGCTACCGGGTTTTAAGCGGGCCGATGGGTCAGATCTCGGGCGAAGCCGAGGTGTATCGCTGCCGGGACGAGGACAGCGGGGAAGCTGTGGCGGTCAAACTGTATCGTCCCACCCTGATGCCCAACCCGGCGGTGATCGAGGGTCTGGCCGGGCTGGCGCATCCCCATGTGGTCAAGCTGCGGGATTTTGGAGAATACGCGGGGCGGTTTTATGAAGTCAGCGAATTCTGCGAAGGGGGCACCCTGGCGGATCGCATTCCCCTCGACGAGTCAACCCTGACGGGTTTTTTGCCGGCCCTGATCGCAGGTCTCGAACATTGCCACCGCCAGGGGATCATTCATCGCGACATCAAACCCGCCAACCTGTTTTTCCGGGATGCCGGTGCCTCTAGCGCGATCCTGCTGGGGGATTTTGGCATTAGCTCGCACCTGGAACTCGGCACCGCCGAACGCGCCACCCAAACCGCCGCCCACCTGACGCTCGACTACGGGGCTCCGGAGTTGCTCGACCGCCACCAGGTCGGCCCCCCCACCGACTACTATGCGCTGGGGATCTGCCTGCTCCATGCCCGGCTCGGCCACTCTCCCTTTCAGGGACTGACGCCCAACGACATCCTGGTCGCCCACCTGCGCGGCCGCGTTCCCTTGCCGAGCGAGGCCAGCCCACGTTTTCTCAATCTGGTGCGGGGGCTGACGTGGCTCGACCCCCGGCAGCGCTGGGGGTATCCGAAGGTTCGGCGGTGGCTGGAAGGCACCGAGTTGCCCCTGCCCGCCACCCCGTTACCGGCCGTCGAGGGTCATCCCTATCCGGGATTCCCGGCCGCCACCAGCCCGCAAGCGCTGGCCGGCTGTCTGGATCGTTTCGACGCCTTGACCCAACTGCAGCGCGGAGACATCCGCCGGTGGGCGTTCGATCATTTTGGTGCCGACCTCGCGGAACGTATCGCGACCCTTGAGACCGAGCCCCCCCGGCAATCGCATGGCACCTTGATGCGTCTTGGCTATCTTCTGGATCCCCAGGGTTCCCTGAAGATCGGCGAGTGGCAGGTCAAAAGCCTGGGGGAATTGGCCCGATTGATCTGGCAAGAGGATCGCGACGCCCAAAAGGCTCTGGAGAGCCTGATATGGGATGGGGCTCTGGCGATGTGGATCAGGGCCGGCGTCCGGGCGGGAGAGCGCACAGCCGAGTTATTGCATCGGCTCGCAGAGTTGTGCGAGCGTCTCGGTGGCAGCCGTGGCACCCGGCTGGTCAACTTCGCGTTAGGCTATCTGCTCGATCCCGCAAGGCCCTTTAAGCTCCTGCCGGATCTCGACATCCAGCGCCCCGAGATTCTGTGCGAACAGCTCTCAAAGCGGGCCGAGGTGATTGCCGAGGCGCTGGCCGTGCGGCTCATGACGGGGCATTGGGAAACCTGGCTGCGGGAGGCCCGCCCGTCCGGCTGGGAGGAGGCTGCGGCGTTTGCCGAGACCATTCGCTATAGCTACCGGGCGGAGCCGGGATTGGCTGGGTGGTGTCTGGTATGGCGATTGTGTCCCGCCTGGCCGTTGATCTTTCGCTCGGTGGCCGTGACCGATCCCAGCCAGCTAGCGCACCTCATTGATCAATCCGCCCTCGCCACCGCCGAAGGTCTGCAATTACTTCAGGAAGGCCGTCTCCGGGCCTGGCTGGCGGGGGCAATGCGGTTGCCCTGGGGAAGTCTGGACGGCATTTTATTGAGCCTGGATTTACCCTGGCGGGCCAAACTGGAGGCTTTGCTACAGGTCATGGATCCGGCCCTGCCACCGCCCAACCCCGAAGTCTTGCCGGAACGCATCCATTTCGGTTCGGTTCACCCGGATCGGCCGCGCAGTGCCCCGATCCGTGTTCGCAACCGGGGCCGGGGATTTCTTTACGGCAGTGCTTCCCTAAAAATCCCCGGCTACGGTTTGTTGCTGGAGGGATCCCCGATTCAGGGGGCTGAAACACGCCTCACGCTCCGCCTCAATACGCTGGGTCTTGCGCCCGGCCATTACGAGAATCGGGTGTCGTTCAGCACCAATGGCGGCGAGCGTGCCATCAGCATTCAGTTCCGGGTGTCCCGGCGATCCGTATCGCCGAGCGGTTGGCGAGAATTTCTTGGCAGCCTTCTGGATCGGCTTTTTTAGAATCATATGCACCAGCACAGGGAATTGGCAGGTGCCGACACACCACCATGGTGCCTGTATCAGAGCGGACTATGCGGTAGCTATCGCACACCCGGCTAAAACAGGTCATCATATTGGCTATTTCCCATGTCTGGCATGTTCATTGCCATGAATTTACAAGAAACCGGGTTCATCGACGATATTGCCGTCGGACAACGCCCCGGCCATAACCTTCCCCTTTTGGCCGCAACCACTCTCCCACTGCGGACACACACCATGCAACCACTCACTTCCGAAGGATTACGGATCGTCGATGACCTGGCCCTTCGCCATGGCTTCAGCCCCGATGCGGTCACTCACATGCTGTTCGCCGTGTTCAACGGCAACGGCACCATGGCCCAATTCAACCATGCCGAATTTGCCGGTTCCGGCCAGTGGATGCAGGGCGGCATGATCATGCTCGGGGATATGTTCAATCATGCGTTAAAAGGGCGGGTGGACAGCCTGTGTCAAGCCATCTCCGGCTTTCTTGCCAGCCAGCCCGGGCTATTCTTGAGATCCTCCGGCCTGTTTGTGCCCGATCCCCGTGCCCACTGGTGGCCATCCGATCTTGGCCTACCCAGCGCAACGGGTACCCAGAACC
>JBAXSA010000407.1:0-2841 GCA_037130945.1 Pseudomonadota bacterium
CACGATGAGTTCTGGCAACGCACCGGTCCTGGCAGCCAGCAGTTGGGGGCGCAGTGCGCTCTTCAGATCGCGCTGAGACCGTTCGATCCCACCATTGTACGGCGGGTAATGGGGCGGTGAATTCAACGGGAGGACCAGCCACCGACTCAGCACTTCGTCGACGGCAGGATCATTGAGGTTGCTCCCATTATCACGCTTCAGCACGAGCGGCGCACCATGGTGGTGAAACAACTCATCGAGCCGGGCGGCCACAACTTCACCGGGGAGACGGTCCCCGATCAACGGCAACAACTTGTACCGGGATGCCAGATCCAGCACTGGCAGCAGCCTGAGCTTCTGGCGTTGGCCGTCCCGTGTGAGGACCAACTCCGTGGGATCCACGGACCACACCGCACCTGGCACATGCCAGTGGATGCGCCGTTGGTCAGCTTGGCGCTCCCGCAGAACCTCGCGGCGGGTGGCTGCCAATAAGTCTTGGAAGGCCCGCCGCGAGATTTGGGAGCGATGTTCGGCATACAGCGCCGGGGCGCCTTGGCTGCGATGGGAACCATGCTTTAACCCACGTAACTGCGCTTGCAAGTCAGCCAGATGCAGCTCACCGATCGGTTTCGGACCAGGTTTCTGCAACACGGGCTCACCGCGTGCCAAGCGCCCGTGCCAACGCATGAACGTGGGATACGCCAGCGTTGCCGCTGCACAGAGTGGTCGATAGGGCTGAGCCACCCGCTCGTGCAGCGTCTGGAGTTGGTTGACGATCAGTTTCACAGTCTCAAGGTTTTTTTTTAGTGCGGTAGAGTTCCGCTACCTGTTCCCGGATGGCGAGGGTCTGCTCCAGCACTTGGGCTTGATCCTGCAGTTCCTGGGTCTGTTGTTGGAGGCGTTCCTTCTCGGCATCCTGGGGTGTCGCCGGTCGACCCGCTGGTCGATCCTGTTGGGAGGCCACCAGCGCTTGCAGCGCCCGATTCTCCCACTCGTAGTACGTCTTGCGACTCACCCCCAGTTGCGCCGCCGCTTCCGTGACTGTGATCTGGCCGCATTGGACTTGGACAATCAATGCCGCCCGCTTGCGGGCCTGCATCTCCTGTGGACTTGGGATCTGTGCCATAACTCTTAACCTCCGGTTCCACGAGCACCGGTGTTACTTCTCCTTGCCCAGCGCACTGGTTGGCAACGGCTCCACCGGCGTCTTGGCCAGTCGTTTCTCCAACTTCGTGAGCTTGCCATCGACCACGAGCGTCTGGCGCACTAACAGCCGCTCCAATTTTCCCGCCAATGACGGACCCAATTGCTGTTCGGTCCGACAACGCGGCTGCAACGCTTCCAGCATCCCAGCCATCGCCCGCTCCTGCCACTGACCCAGCAGGGCGCTGTTGATGCTCATCTGCCGGCAGATCTCCGCTGGCCGCCGGCGCTCTGTCCAGACCGCCAGCACTGCCTGTGCTCGTTGATGAGCATTGTACACCTTTGGTTCCTTCATTTCCTTCTTCGGTTTGATTTCGTTCGTCATGGGGCACGGCTCCTGTCGTTTGATTGAGTTGATAATTGAGTTGGTTGAGGGGATTGTCTTCACCGTCGATTTGCATCTTGATCTGGCCTTTCTCAGCACGCAGGACGACTGATTGCTCGCCGAGCCGACCGACCATGTAGAACGGACTGTTCGGCACTCCGCGCAACGCCAACTCCTGCACGTTGGCGGCAATGCCGCGTTCGATGACCTGCCGCAGCTCCTTGGCCAGCGCAAAGAACCGATCGGCAGGGCACAAGCCATCGATCCCCTGATGCGGCCGTTGATGGTTGTAGTACTTCACCCACAACCGAATTCGGTCCCGCGCCTGCTCGAAGCTGTCAAACTGGGCGCGACAGAGGAATTCTTCCCAGATTGTTTTCCAGAACCGCTCGATCTTGCCCAGCGTCATCGGATGATGCGGCTGGCTGCGGAAGTGATGCACATGGTCTTTCTGGAGCTCATGCTCGAACCGCGTCTTGCCATGCCAGGCGGTATACTGCCGCCCGTTATCCGTGAGCATCTCCTTCGGGACGCCGTACTCGCCCACGGCGGTGCGGTAGACCTCCAACACATGCTCGGCGGTCTGGCTGCGGAACAAATCCAGCCCAACCATGTACCGCGAGTGATCATCGACGAAGCCAATCAGGTAGGCTTGCTTGCCACCCAACCGAAAAGAGAAGATGTCGGTCTGCCACATCTGGTTGGGAGTCGCCCGCTCAAAGAAGCGCGGCTTTTGGGGGTTCTTCTGCGGCTTCTTGCGGACTTTCTGGATGAGCTGATGCGCATGCAGGGTGCGGCGCACCGTCTCATGGCTGGCCGGTAGAAATAGCAACCGCCGGAGCAATTGAGCGATCCGCTTCACACCGAAACTGGGATGCTGCTGCTTGAGAGTAACGATCTGCTGTTTGACGGCCGGGGCAAGTTTGGCACTGCCACGTTGCGGCATTGAATTCGGATGCTGCAACCCCGCTTCACCAAGCTTTCGATAACAGCGAGTCCACTCGGCCACGGAACTGGTGGAAACCCCCAATTCCTTGGCGATCAACTCCACCGGAAACCCCTCTTCCAGCCGCAGCTTGACCGCTTTCAGCCGCACGGGGAATGGATGGGGCTGCCGCCGCCGCGAAAGCCCCCTAGGGGGCTTAGGGTTCTGCTTCTGACCTCTTAACTTGTGAATCTCTTCCACGGTAACACTCCTGGTGGTTCTAGGCTTGAACCACTCGTTAGAAGTGTTACCCTGTTTCGCGATGATTCCGGTATCACGATCCGGTTGTTACGACACCCACAACCGAATTCGGTCCCGCGCCTGCTCGAAGCTGTCAAACTGGGCGCGA
>JBAXSA010000408.1:0-2835 GCA_037130945.1 Pseudomonadota bacterium
CAGGCCATCGGACACAGGGTTCACGCATCAACTGCGCGACTTTACGCTGGTGGCCGTACCGACGGGCTGGCGTGGAGACTTGACGCTGGCCTAAAAATCCCGCCGAATTGCCATGATCAGGTTGTCGGTGCGTTGCCTTGCCACCCGCGATTCCACCACTTGGAACACCGGACACAAGATCTCCCGCCAGATGGATTCCGGCCAGAGATTGCGGTACAGACTGTCTTGAAAGTATTGCCAGTTGAAGACGCTCTCGATGGGTACCGAACAGACCACCACCGGCGAAACACCCAACTGTTGCGCGAGGATCGCATGGATTTCCATGCGGTCATAATGTTCGAGAACCCCCTGGTGTGTTGCGCCATCGAACAAGCGATCCCTCAGGGCCTCGCCGAGCCTGAAAAAATCACCCTGTAGAAAATCCATGGACAATGCCAGCTGGCATGCGTTGATTCGGGCCTGTTCCAGAATCTGCGAATCATGATCCAGCGCGGTGATCTGGTAGCCGGCATGAGCCATCGACATGGCCGTGCGAGCCAGTCCACAGCCGCATTCGAGAATCCGGCCAGCTGGCGGGACATGCCGGGCGAGCATATCGAGAAAGGGCTGGTCGATTCGCCACTGCCGTTCAAAATCCTCGGCACACAGCGGGGCAACTTTCTTGTGTTGGGTGTAGTGGCGATACCAGTCTATCCGTAAGCCATCCGGCATTATGCCCGCCATTCTCGTCAGGGTTTTGAGAGGGGGATCCCGGTGGATCCCCCGATAGGTGGGTTTGCTATGGAGCCCCCGCCTGGCTGATAACCAATACCTTGTCACTCAGGCTAATTTTACCTGTCCGCGAGGTCTTGGAGGTATTGGCGGACACCTGATAGTTCATAGTTCCGTTGCCGTTTCCAGACGCCCCTCCCGTGAGCGTGATCCAGGCATCTGCGGTTGCGTTCCAGGGGACTGATGCCGTAACAGCCACTGATCCGGAACCTCCCGTGGCCGGCCACTCGGCCCGATAGGACGTCAGCAGCACCGCTCCGACCCCCGGTTTCAGGGCATAGGTTCTCGGGCCTCTGTCCGCGCAGTGCAGATTGTCACCCAGATGCGCGAAGAATCCCTTGTGAGACGCATCATAGACCAAGCCATAGTTGTAGGAAAACTCCGGCGACTTGCCGGGAAAACGCTGTGACCAGTTGCTGCCATCCCAGATCCAGGTCTCTTCGCGATAATCAAAGACATAGCTGAAGGGGGGCGTGGTGGCCAGATCCTTGGCGCCATAGCCGCCAATCAGCACGATCTGTCCCAGCTCGAGGTGGTAGGCCATGCGGGCATTGATCCGCGGTGACGGATTGCTGGTCGAGGCCTTTTGCCGCCACTGGCTGCCGTCCCATGCCCAGGTGTCGCTGTAGAAACTCGGCCGCTGCCCGGTATAGAGATCCCGGCCGCCTCCAAACAGGAGCATCTCGTTTCTTGCGGCATCGAAGGTCAGGGTTGCGCCATAGCGAGGGGAGGGCGCAGCCAGGCTGGTTTTTTTGCTCCAGGTGAGGCCATCCCATTCCCAGGTATCCCCAGCACCTGCCTCACCCACGCTGGACGTTCCCCCAAACAGCAGGATCTTCCTGGATAACGGGTTGTAGGCCATGGCGTGATTCGCCCTGGGTGTGGGGCTTGTTGACGGGCGAAGCTGCG
Source organism: Pseudomonadota bacterium (assembly GCA_037130945.1). Taxonomy (GTDB): domain Bacteria; phylum Pseudomonadota; class Gammaproteobacteria; order Chromatiales; family Chromatiaceae; genus JBAXSA01. The sequence goes on from JBAXSA010000408.1 coordinate 1,681, forward strand.
TCCAGTCCACGCCATTCCACACCCAGGTCTTGCTGGAAAGACCGGAAGAACTTGAGGAATCGAATCCACCAAATAGCACCACCTGGTCGCGCGCCGCATCGTAGGCCATGGCATGACCGGATTGACTGCCGGGGTTGTGCACCGGAGTCCGGGTGCTCCAGGCCGTGCCATTCCAGATCCAGGTGTCGGTGAAGGTGGTGCCACTAAAACCCCCACCGTACAGAACGGATTCGCCACGGCTCGTGAACACCGCCATGTCCATGGAGAGTCTTGACATGGGCGCATCAACGATCACCTGACGTTCCCAGTTGAGCTGGCTGACCTGCGGGCTGCCGGCGGCCTGTGTGATCGTGAAGCTTCTCTCCCCAACGCTGATGGTGCCAGCCCTGGGGGTGGTCGTGGTATTTTGCGCCACGATATACCGCAGGGTGCCGGATCCGGTGGTTCTTAGCCTGGAAAAATACACGCTCTGAATCCAGGGCGCATTGACGGAAAAGCTCCAGGCATAATCCGGGGCATTGGTGGATACCGAAATCTCGCCAGCCCCGCCGGTCGCATGAACATCCCTCGCGGAAGGCTCGATGCTGACATTCCCTGCCAGACCATCCTGGGTCACCACTGTCGTGGCTTGTCCCACGACAACATTGCCCCAGCGGGCATTGGCCGTGGTGGCGGGCGATACCGTCAGGATGATCCGGCCATTGCCGGTGCCACTCGCACCAGAAGCAATGGTCATCCAGGACACGGAAGACACCGCCGTCCAGGCCAGGTTGGCGGGTGCCAGCACATCAATCGCCACCTGCCCCCCCTGACCTGCAATGCGGGAGCTGGCGGGGTTGAACGAAACACCAGACGCGGGCGCGTAAGCCACTGTCACCTGCAGGCCATTGGTCACATTCTTGTCCAGGGTGATGGCGAGGTTCGAGTAGGGGTCAACCCATCGGCTGCCGGCCGTCAGGGGCGCATTACCGAAGTAAAGGCCCCGCAGGTCATCTGCATTGAAGCGCAACAGATTGGAATAATTCGCCGTATCTTTCCAGCCGGCGTCCTCGTAGTGAACCAGGGCACCCTTGAACGCCGCAGGAGGCAGATCTGAATCAAAACTACCCGGTTGGGGTTGGCGATATTCCAGCCACAGCCAGGCGTCATTGCCAG
>JBAXSA010000409.1:0-2828 GCA_037130945.1 Pseudomonadota bacterium
CGAATCCGTGCCCGGAGGATCTCGATGTCGCCCGACTTGCCGACAAAATCATCCGCGCCCGCCTCCAGGCCGCGCATCATGTTGTCCTTGGAGTCGTTGGCGGTGAGCATGACGATCTGGAACAGACGCTGCTCGGTTCGACGCAGGTTGTTGAGCCGCTGGCAGAGTTCGGTGCCGTTCATACCCGGCATGATCAGATCAACCACCAGACAGTCGAAATTGTCCGTTCCGATACACGCCAGCGCCGCCTCGCCGTTGTTCACCAGGGTGACCTCGTACCCATCCTGTTCCAGATAGTGCCGGAGGTATTCGAGAAAGGTCGGGCTGTCGTCGACAATCAGGATCCGCGAACGGCTGGGCCCCGACGGCTCGCCGCCAATCATCCCCGGGCATGCCTGGCGCTGACGCAGCAGGGCACCGATGCGCATCAGCAGCACATCGGTATCGGCGGATTTTGCGATGTAGTCGTCGGCCCCGCTTTCCAGCCCCCGTTGCTCGGTGTCCCGGCCAACGGTTTCGGTCAACATCACGATCGGAATGTCGCGGGTCTGGACATTCATGCGGATCAGGCGCGCCAATTCGTCGCCGTTCATGCGCGGCAGGTGGTAATCCACCAGAATCAGGTCGGGACGGCTCTGGTTGAGGCGATCAAGCGCGGCCTCGGCGGTGTCCACACACTCCGCGATCCAGCCCTGTTCCTCCAGAAGGAATTGCATCTGGATCGCCTGCGTCCGGGAGTCCTCGACGATCAGGATGTGTGGAGAGTCCATGACCTCACTCACGGCGGGTGATCAAACGCCCAGTCAATTCTGTATAGTTTGGAAAATGCCCATCGACACTAGCCAAGCGAGCATCCATCTCCAGCGTGGTGGCAATAATAATGCGGTCAAAAGGATCACGGTGAATGTGTGATAGCTCAACTGCCCGTGCGGAAATCGCGGGTGTCAATGGCAACAGCTCGATATCCGAGCCAGTTAATGCCAAGGAGAGCCATTCCCTGGTGGGTAGTGGAAGTTCGAGACGACCACGCTGATGGGCCAACGCCAATTCAAAACAGGATACCGACGATACACCCACACGCGGAGCCGTTGCGATCTCATCCCGCATCGAAGGTGACAGCCGATGGTGTTCAAGATTGATCCACCAGAACCAGACATGGCTATCCAGCACAATCACTTGAGGCATTCCCACTCCGCTTCGTCAACAACCGGATTGACCAGATCGCCAAGAGTCCGGCCCTTTCCCCCAATGTCGGGATGGGGATGGCGGCGACGCGGCGGCATGGGTTCATCTTCATCCAGGGTCAATGCAATCACTTCCACCGGATGGTTGATAAAAGATTCTGGAAGTTCAACCACCAATTGCCGCTGCTTGACCCTTACAAACTGTCGCTCGACTTGCATGAAAATCTCCATCGATCCAAAAGGTACATACCTGCCGGGAATTGTTGGGGTATTATGCCGCACAATCTCACGGTAATGGGTAACCGCCAGACTGGCAGACGATAGACACTATGGCAACCGAACGATCCCTGGTGGTTTTTTTGCTGGACGAGCAGCGCTATGCGTTGGCGCTCGACCGTGTGCAGCGGGCGATCCGGGTGGTGGCTATCACGCCCTTGCCCAAGGCACCTCTGCTCCTGCTCGGGCTCATCGATCTGGGCGGCCTGGCGATCCCCGTCGTCAACACCCGGGAATGTCTCAGCCATCCGCCACGCGCCGTGCGCCTTTCCGACCACCTGCTGATCGCCACGGCCGGGCAGCAACAGGTTGCGTTGCTGGTCGATGAAACCCTCGGGGTGATCGAGGGTGTGACCGAGGATGCGGCACCCGCCGGCACGATCCTGGCTAGGCTGGATCTGGTTGCGGGTACGGTCGGCTCAAAACACAGTGACGGACTCATCCTCATCCTCAATCTCGATCGCCTGGTGGTTCACGACGCAGTGGCCATTGCCAAGGGATCATAAGCGTGACAGCAACAGGGTTGAATCCGGCGTTGATGGCCAGGGTCAGCGCGGTCATCTCCGAGCGGATGGGCCTTTATTTTCCGGAAGACCGATGGCCGGAACTCGCCGAAAATCTCAAAAAGGCCAGCCAGGCGCTAGGTTTTGCGGATCCCGATGGCTGCGTGTCTCAGTTGGCGTCCCAGGAATTGACCCTCCGGCAGATTGAAATCCTGGCCAACCATCTGACGGTTGGCGAGACCTATTTTTTTCGGGAGCCGGCGAGTTTTGATCTGCTCGAACGCGAGATACTCCCAGCCCTGATCGCCAAGCGCAGGGGTCTCGGTCAGACCCTGCGGTTTTGGAGCGCAGGGTGTTGCACTGGCGAGGAGGCTTACACGCTAGCCATCACCTGTCTCCGCACCCTGCCGGACATCGAACACTGGAATATCTCGATCCTCGCCACCGACATCAACCCCCGGTTTCTCGACAAGGCCGAGCAGGGCATCTATTCCGAGTGGTCGTTCCGGGGCGCCCCCGCCTGGCTTCGCGAGAGTTTTTTTTCGCGCACGCCAGACCGGAAATTTGCCATCGCGCCACAGGTCAAGCGTCTTGTCCGCTTTGAGCATCTCAACCTGGCCACGGATGCCTACCCCTCGTTTCACAATCAGACCAATGCCATGGATGTCATCTTCTGCCGCAACGTGATCATGTATTTTACCCCCGAGCGGCAGCGGGCGGTTGTGGCGGCGCTCCATCGCTGTTTGGTGGAGGGGGGCATCGTTCTGGTCAACCCCGCCGAAGCCAGTGCCGACCTCTTTGGGATGTTTACCGTGGAATACCACGGCGACGAGGTGATTCTCTTTCGCAAAACTTCCCTGCCACT
>JBAXSA010000410.1:0-2824 GCA_037130945.1 Pseudomonadota bacterium
CCAGACATCCTGTCGTTCGACGAGATTGGCGCATTGCTCCCGCGCCTGGATGAAGTCGCCCAGTGGGTCAAGGATGTCCAGGATTATGCCTTTGAGCAGGCCAGGAACGGCATAGCAGTGCCCGGCCACAAGCTGGTTTACGGCCGGGCGAATCGGTATTGGTCAAACAAGTCGGCAGTCATCGATTTGCTCCAGGCCCGAGGTTTTGAACGCTCCGTCTTCCTGTCCGAAACCCTCGCGGGTATTCCCGCCGTCGAGAAACTCCTGGGCGGCAAACGCAAGGCCGCGCCGGTCATCGGTTCCCTTATCGTCCAACCCCAGGGTAGCCCAACGCTAGTCCCTGAAACAGACCCCAGACCCGCGCTGCATTCGGTGGCCAGCGCGGCCATGGATTTTCAAGATGCCGCCTGATTTTTCACAGAGGTAAACGTTATGTCCGCACAACCACAAACCCAAAGCAGCCCCACGAAAGTTGTCACCGGCAAAGCCCGTGCTTCCTACGTCTATGTGTTCCAACCCCGAACCAGCCAGCTGAGTGGTAAGGATGAATACTCAATAACCCTGCTGATTCCCAAGACCGACCGGGAAACCATGGGCCGACTGAAGTCTGCCATGAACGCAGCCAAGGAGGCCAGATGGCACGGAAAGGAACCACCGGGCATGCAGCTCCCCATCCATGACGGCGATAGGGACAAGCCGAATGGAGGTTCCTATGGGGATGAGTGTTGTGGCCACTGGGTACTGAACGTCAAGACGAAGGATCGCCCTGGAGTTGTTGACGCCAACAATAACAAGGTTTTTGATCCCAACGAGTTTGTCTCGGGAGACTACTGCCGGGCCAGCTTGAACGCCTTCGCCTATGACAACGCTCGCAAGGGCCTCTCGTTTGGCCTCAACAACATCCAGGTCATCGCCAAGGGAGAGCCCCTGAGCAGCCGTAGTCGCCCGGAGGACGATTTTGCCGAATACGTGGGTGATGGCAAGCCCGCAGCCAACGACGACTTTACTTGGTGAATTGAAGCCAGAGTCGTAGTAGGCAAAGTTGCCGTCCCCTTTTTAGGGGACGGCAGTTATCAACAACTTCCAGAATCACTCACCAGCGATTGGGTTATCCAACAGGAGATTGACCGTGACTGAAAATTGCCTGACACAAAGCTTCATTTCCAGTGATGCCCTTACCATGCTCAGCCGTGAGATCGCGGAGCTTTGTGACAAACGCCACGACAACGTCATAGCGGATTGCCGCAAGTTGGCTGAATTCTACTCCGGAAAGTACTCAGCCGAAAAATCGGCTGAGCTTGTTAAATCAACTACTTACACTGATTCTACAGGTCGAACATTGCCGTGCTTTGCTTTAGCGAAGATGGCATCCCTCGACCTTGTTACTGGGTACAGTCTCCCACACCGGCACGCCGTAAACAAACGCTGGCAAGAACTGGAATGCGAGCGTACGGCCCAACGCATCCTCACCGTGCCCGAGCTTGCCAGCTATCCCCGGCAGTGCATCTTCATTGGCTCGACCAGTCAGTCCCAGTACTTGAACGATGAGACCAGCAATCGCCGGTTCTGGCCCGTCACCTAACCGGTTGAACTGCTCGAAGATGTCTTCGCAGCCGATGCCCCTCGCCTCAGCCCTTCTGCTCAATAACCACCCATCACTACAAAGGATCCACATGACTAAACTCTACATCGACGTTGAAACCTACAGTGACGTGGACATCATCAAGGCAGGTCACCAGCGGTATGCCCGTGACCCAAGCACCCGGCTACTGCTCCTGGCCTGGGCATTGGACGACAGCCCTGTCAAGGTGGTGGATGTGGCCCATGGAGAGACCATCCCAGACCACTTGATGGCCATGTTTGCTGACTCAGCCGTCGAAAAGTGGGCACACAACGCCGCTTTCGAGCGGGCGATTCTGGAGTTTGTGGCCGGCATTCCCTGCCCACCCGAGCAATGGCGCTGCACCATGGTTCACGCCTCCAGCCTTGGTCTGCCTTCAAGCCTTGGCAAGCTGGCCTTGGAGATATTGAAGGATCAACACAAGCTGGACCCCGGCAAGGATCTGTTGCGGATGTTCTGCATGCCAGAGGGCGGCGGCCCGGGCAATCCACTCAACGAACCCCGCTGGCCCGAGTTCGTCGAGTACAACCGGGTTGATGTCGAGGTGCTGCGGTCTATCGAGCTGAAGCTCCGGGTCTTCCCAGTGCCTGAGCCGGAGTGGCGGCTGTGGGCGCTGGATCAGCACATCCATGACCGTGGTTTGCCCATCGACATGCCATTCCTCCGGGCGGCAGCAGCCCTGGGTGAGTCACACAAGGCCACGGTGATGGGCGAGTCCAGGGAAACCACCGGCCTGGACAACCCCAACAGCCGGACGCAATTGCTTCAGTGGCTCAAGGATTCCGGCGTCGATGTTCCAAACCTCCAGGCCGGTACTGTTGATGCCCTCTTGGAGCGCAAAGAACTGCCCGCTCCCGTTCGCGATGCCTTGGAACAGCGCCAGCAGTTGTCCATGTCCAGCCTGGCCAAATACGGCACGCTCTTGGAGGCCGTTGCAGCAGATGAACGTCTGCGCGGGGTATTTCAGTTTTGTGGCGCATCTACAGGGCGGTGGGCATCACGTTTATTCAACGCCCAAAATTTGCCAAGAGGAATTTTGAAAGAGCACGACCTGGTACCCGCCAGGGATTACGTCCTGCGCAATGACACCCAAATGATCCAGATGCTCTGGGGCGATGTCTCCGGAGTGTTGTCGTCCCTGGTTCGCTCCGCGATCCATGCACCGAAAAACCATCAGCTGGTCGTTGCTGATTATGCCAGCAT
>JBAXSA010000411.1:0-2821 GCA_037130945.1 Pseudomonadota bacterium
GCTCCTTGAGGCGTTGACGAAAGTCTTTGTCATGGGTTCTAAACACATTTTTCAACACGATGCCGGTCACCACGTCGCGCAAGGTGTTTCTGCCGAGGCGTGCCACCGCGTCATACAGGTTTTCAATACGGCCATGGCCGCCGAATAATGGGCTATTAGCAATCTGTATAATGCGTCCAGCCAGTCCCGGATCCATCTGTATTAGCCGGGACAGGCTCAGGGTGTCGACCTTGGGGTCTTCGATCTGGCGGGCAATCTTGACGCCGATGTCCGGCAGGGTGGGAATTTCGATGTGTCCGGTGATCATGACACGCCGAAGGTTTGCGACAAAGTCTTCGAGAGAGCCGGTGGTGGCCGTGAGGGTATTTAGGGATTTATCGTGGCATAAGGCCAGGAGAAATGCCCGATCAGCCTTGAACAGTCTGGCGGACGTGAGGGAGATACACTGTCCGGAGGCTGGCTGGCTGGCGGGCAGGATGCCAGCGGTGTGCTGACCGGCCTCGATGGGATGTCTTGTGCCATCCGGGTCAATGGATTCCAGACTGCCGGCCAGCAATAGCATGGCGTCATGATAACGCTTGCCATGGGAATAGATCTGGCTGCCCGGTGCCACCTCAATGACCTGGGCGGTTTGTTTTAACGGTTCCAGACCACTCGGGGATACCCCCATGATCTGCGCCAATAGGTGAAAATCCTTTTCATCGGGTTTTCCCAGGAATAGGAGCTTGGGATTCAAGGTAAAAAATCCTTTTGGCGTTTTCCGGGCACGGTTGCGGTTGCGGTTGCGGTAAAGGCTTTATTCGTCACAAAATGATTTTAAACAGCGTGTCGCTAAAAATTCGCTAGGGTCTCCCTCGCGCCTTTTTGCTACCGTTCCATGGTTCGGCCCTTGTCTGCGGAAAGATATGGTTTATTCTGAATTTCGCAAAGAAACCATTGTTATCATACCAGCTCGTAACGAAGCCGGGACGGTAGGAGGAATTGTAAAACAAATCCTGGGTTTGGGATTGGGATTGGATACCCTGGTCGTTGACGATACCAGCACCGACGAGACCGCCTGGCTGGCCGAGCGGGCGGGTGCGCGTGTGTTGCGCCTGGCCCTGCCCCTGGGAGCCTGGGGGGCCATGCAGACGGGTCTTCGCTACGCGCTGCGGGCGGGCTATCGTTGGGCCATCACGCTGGATGCGGATGGCCAGCATGATCCGGCGGCGATTCCGCGTCTTATGAGCGGGTTGAAGGCGGATGCGGTTTCCGGTAGTAAACCCTGCAATGTCGTGGTCGGGGCTTGCACCCGGCGCGGCAGTCTGGCCCGCCAAATGGCCTGGTGGGTGTTGCGACGGCTGGGCGGGTTTGACATTCAGGATCTCACCTCCGGATACCGGGTCTATGACCGGCGGGCGATGCGGGTCGTGGCTTCCCCGGAGGCCACATTGCTGGAATATCAGGACGTTGGCGTGCTGCTGTTGCTCACCGGAAAAAATTGTTGTATTCGTGAAGTGGAAGTCACCATGGTACCTCGACAGATAGGCCATTCCCGGGTTTTTAGCTCCTGGGTGAAAGTGCTTTATTATCTTTCCTACTCGGCCATCCTGTGCCTGTCGCGCCGTCCGGTCGGGCAGCGGCGCATCACTTGATTCCCTAAAAAACTCAAACCATGAACGGATATTGGGCATTCAGCAGTGTTGTCGGGGTGTTTCTGGCGGTGATTATCATCTGGCTGGTACGCCGGGATCACATGCACGTCCGCTATTCGCTGTGGTGGCTGGGGATCGCCCTCGGTGCCCTGGTGTTCGGGCTCTTTCCCTCGCTGGTGGATTGGCTGGCACCCTGGTTTGGCGTGGCTTATCCCCCGGCCTTGCTGTTTTTGCTCGGTCTTGTGATCCTCACCCTCAAGGGCCTGTTATCCGATATCGACCGTTCCGACACCGAACGCCGGCTGATTCGCCTGATACAACGAATGGCCATCCTCGACCAGGAACTGGCGTTGACCCGTCAGGAATTGGGGCTGAAAACGCACCGTTCGCACCGGCTATCACCCGAGAAATCACCCCCAGAGTGACCGTTTTTCCAGGTATGAACAGGTCTGCATTTGCCGAGCTGTTAAAGAATGTGATAATATTAGGATTCTTTTGTCGAGTCCGCCACGCCGGTTGGCCAATGCCCTAACCGATGGGCGTCCGGTTTTTGTCACCGAGGAGGGGTTCATGTCTTCACGCAGAGAGTTAGCCAATGCCATTCGCGCCCTTAGCATGGATGCGGTTCAAAAGGCCAATTCCGGGCATCCCGGCGCACCCATGGGGATGGCCGACATCGCCGAGGTGCTATGGAACAGCAACCTCAAGCACAATCCCGCCAACCCCCAATGGCCTGACCGGGATCGTTTCGTGCTGTCGAACGGCCATGGTTCGATGCTGCTTTACTCGTTGCTGCACCTGAGTGGCTATGACCTGACCCTCGAAGATCTCAAGAATTTCCGTCAGCTTCACTCCAAAACCCCCGGTCACCCTGAGTATGGCTACGCCCCCGGGGTGGAAACCACCACCGGCCCACTGGGCCAGGGGATTAGCAACGCCGTCGGCATGGCCATTGCCGAAAAAGTACTGGCGGCGCAGTTCAACCGTTCGGGGCACGAGATTGTCGACCACCACACTTACGTCTTTTTGGGGGATGGCTGCCTGATGGAAGGCATCTCCCACGAAGCCTGTTCGCTGGCCGGGGCCTTGGGATTGGGCAAGCTGATTGCCTTTTACGACGACAACAACATCTCCATTGATGGCGAGGTGCGGGGTCATGGCGATGTTCCCGCCTGGTTCACCGACGA
>JBAXSA010000412.1:0-2811 GCA_037130945.1 Pseudomonadota bacterium
GGTCTTCAAAACAGACATTCACATGAACGGGCCCGGCGTTATTAAAACCTCCGGGATCCCAGACATCGCCTGTGGCGAGATCCACGCCATGCCGGCAATAGATGCCAAACAGACCGGGTTGCTCCGCCGTTTGGGGCGCACCACTGCCACGGAAACGGCGGGGGCGATCCGCCGTCATCAGAACCAGGGACAACCCCGCGTAATACGCCTCCATCGTCGCGGGCAGCAATTCTCCCGCCGCCGTACCCGAGGTCGTCAGTACCGCCACTGGGCGACCGGTGGCACGAATCCGTCCGAGGGCGAAAAAGGCCGCAGCGCGCTCCTCGAAGAACCAGGTCACCGCAAAAGGGCAAGGCGGTTCCGCGAGACTCTGGATCCAGGGCGCGTTGCGGGCACCTGGACACACGCAAAGTTCCCGAACCCCGGCCCGGTGAAGTCCATCGAGCGTGAGGCGGGCCAGCGCCTTGTTCATAAGCCAACGATCTGCCGGATACAATCCAGTTTGGCGTACAATTCGTGCCACTCACGGTCGAGCTGACTTTCCGCAATGATCCCGCACCCCGCCCCCATCCTGAGATTGATCCAGTCCGATCCAGAAACCGGGGAGAACCACTGCACGTTTCGGATGCTCACGACACAGAGGCATTCGCCGCTGTCCGGCCATTGCATCCCAAAAGGGGCACCGAAGCGTCGGCGCCAAGCCGCTTCCGGTTGATCCCTCAGCCACCGCAGTCCAGCCTCCCGGGGCCAGGCCCCGAGTGCCGGAGTCGGGTGCAGGATACGCGCCAGGGTTTCCATCCCCGGGGGAGGGGCATCGAACGCCAGGAAAATCGGCGTCACGAGGTGCGAGAGGTGCCGTAACCGCAACTCGCGCGTTTCTCCCATTCGCACGGTGCCCCAAGTTGAGAGTGCCGCAACGATGCCATCGATCACCCAACGGTGTTCGATAGACTCCTTGGCGTCTTCCAGCAGCGGCAGCGCGTCCCGATCATGCGAACGGGTTCCCGCGAGCGCCATCGTCTCAAGGGTTGATGCCTCTGTCTGCCGGAAAAGAATCTCGGGGGTGGCACCCAGCATTCCCTCCGCACCCACCTGCCAAAATCCATAGACGTGCAAGGGTAGGGTCTCGGCCACCTCACACAATTTCCGTAGAACGTGGGAGACGAAGCCGGATCCCGGTATGACGCAAGCCGTGCGAAAGACGACAGGCACTCCTTTCTTGAGTTCACCAGCGGCGATTTGGGTCTGGAGATCTTCAAAGACCTTGCGAAAGGCCTTGAAACCCGGATTCTCCCAGGAGATTTCCCCGTCTTCAGTCTCTACAACCACGCCATCGGTACGCTGGAGGATCGCCCGCAACTCGGCGAGCGGCAATTCGCCCCATTGCGAAAAAAGCATCCAGGGCTTTTCCGAGGTCAGGAAAAAATCCGGCACATAGAGGGAAAGACCGGCGCATGACGGCACGGTGCCTGGATTTGAAAAACCCCAACCCAGCCATACCGTGCCGCGTCCGGTGCCAAGAATACTGCCCGAACTCAAGAAGTCTTTCACCCAGTTAGTTGACGTGAAAGTTTGTTTTATAACCGTTATACCTCCTCTGCTAAGGGTGGTATTGGTGGAAGTGCGGGTGATGTAACACCAAGATTTAGATGTTACCACGGGTCAGCAAACGCAAAGAGGCTCACGCTGGAAGGTCTCCATGCTCTGAATGGCTGGGCAGGTGCGACCACTATCGGTGCGGTTGAAAATCTGCTACAGTTCGAGATTCGAGTGCGCCGAGGTGGTGAAACTGGTAGACACGCGAGACTCAAAATCTCGTACTGGTAACAGTGTGTGGGTTCGATTCCCACCCTCGGCACCATCTGATAATCCGAAGAAATCCGATAAGCGCCTAGAACCCCAGCCATTCAGAGCATATCAAAACGGGGAAAACTCATGGCAAGTGATATTCCCCGGCAAAGAGATCGGCCACGGTTTCGCGGCGGCGCGCCAGATGGGTCTCCGCCCCATCCACCATCACCTCGGCCGCCCGGGGCCGTGCGTTGTAGTTAGAACTCATGGCAAAGCCATAGGCACCGCTGCCGCGCACGGCCAGCAGATCCCCTTCCCGCAGATCCAGCCGCCGCCCCCGTCCGAGGAAATCCCCGGTTTCGCAGACTGGCCCCACGAGATCGTAATCCCGGGCCTGACTGCCATCACGTGGCACCACCGGCACGATGGGTTGCAGAGCCTGGTAAAGCGCCGGGCGCAGCAGGTCGTTCATGGCCGCGTCGAGAATGGCAAAGTCCTTGTGAACACCATGCTTGAGATATTCGACCCGAGTCAACAACACCCCGGCATTGCCGGCAATCGCCCGTCCCGGTTCCACAAAAAGTGTCAGCGGCCGACCCGCCAGCCCGCGCCGCAACAGAGCGGCATAATCGGCGGGCGTCGGTGGGACTTGATCCGTGTAACAGATCCCCAACCCGCCCCCCATATCGAGGTGATCCATGGCTATTCCCTCGGCGGCTAGTTTATCCACCAGGGCCAATACTCGGGCCAGGGCATCCTCGAAGGGATCGAGGGTCAACAACTGGCTGCCAATATGGCAATCGATGCCGCACACCCGCAGATGCGGCAAGTCTGCGGCATGGCGATAGGCCGCCAGGGCGCCTTCCATGTCAATGCCGAATTTGTTTTCCTTCAAGCCGGTCGCGATATAGGGATGGGTTTTGGCATCGACGTCGGGATTGACCCGGAGCGCCACGGGGGCAACAGCTCCGAGCGATCCGGCCACCTGATTCAGACGGTCGAGTTCCGGCACCGATTCGA
>JBAXSA010000413.1:0-2805 GCA_037130945.1 Pseudomonadota bacterium
CCCCTGGTGATTATACAGATGAATCCGGAAAATCAGACCAATCCAGAAAAAGTCATTGTGATTAAAAGGCTATTCAATGTAAAACAACCAGTCATGTGTCGAATAGACACAAAACCCCGAAGATTTGCCGGACGAGAAATTCAACACAGGAGCCAGCCGGAATGATAACAAGAGACGAATATGTGACAAAAATGCAGCAACGGTTCGATAAATGGAGTGTGGAAATGGACGACCTGGAAATCAGGATGCACAAGACCCAGGAAAATGCCAAGCTGAAATACCAGGGCCAGCTCGACGCATTGCGCGTCAGACGCCAGGAAGGCGAGAAAAGACTGGAGGCGATCAAATCTGCCAGTGAGGACTCCTGGCGACACCTCAAGGCAGAAACTGAAAATGTTTGGGAAGCCTTGAAGGACTCCGTTCACCAATTCAAATCGCATTTCAAGTGATTTAACCCTTGCCAATCCACGCAAAATACTGGGAATTCATTATTCTCAAGAAGCTTGTTGCCATGTGATTATTGAATCAATTTTCTACTTTTTTTCTTCGCCATTTTTTCGCTTTCTTGCTTTTCTCCAGAGAATGCACGGGGGCGAGAACGTGGCCTTGATCATTGGCTTGTTCGAGGCCAATGATTTACCCATTTAGGATCCCATCATGCAAGAAAGTATAAATACCCTGAAACCGACACTCTTCCCGCACCAACGCATGGCAAAACATCCCTGGCGAGTGCTTGGCGGGATTATCGGCAGCTTCGCTCTGATAGGGGCGACGGGTTTGGGTGCCACTGAAACCGGGCTGGATCGCTATGTCGCCGCACCCGACCCCAACTACCGCTACGAGATTTATCATTCCGAACGGACACTTCTCTACAGAACCGATTTTATTCGCCTAACCTCACAACAATGGCGCAGTGCCGCCGACGTCGATCATCCTCTGTGGGAACATATTCTCACCATCACGACGCCGACGGTGCGCTATTCCACGAGCCCCCGCACGGCGCTGTTGATGATCAACGGCGGGTCGTCCACCGCGACACCGCCCGAAGAAACCGACACCCTGCTGAAATCCCTGGTGCTGGCAACCGGTGGTGTCGTCGTCGATCTGCAACAGATTCCTAATCAACCCTTGACGTTTACCGACGAACCGGGTCATCCCCGCAAGGAGGATGCGCTGGTCGCCTATAGCTTTGACAAATTCATCAAAACCGGCGACGAGACCTGGCCGATCTATGGACCCATGGTCAAGGCCGTGGTGAGGGCGATGGATACGGTTCAAACCGTCCTCGACAAACGTGACATAAAGATTCGGGATTTTGTGGTAGCGGGCGGTTCCAAGCGCGGCTGGGACACATGGCTCACCGCCGCCATGGATTCGCGTGTCAAGGCCATCATTCCCATTTCCATTGATCTGCCCAATATGGCTCGTCAATTTATCCATCATTGGGAAGCCTATGGATTTTATGCCCCGGCGATTGAACCCTATGTGGCCTTTGATCTGCCCTGCCGGATGCAATCCAAGCGTGGCCGGGATTTGCTCGCCATCGTTGATCCCTTAAATTACCTGGATCGACTGACGGTGCCGAAATACGTCATCAATTCCGCCGGAGATCAGTTCTTCTTGCCGGACTCCTCACATTTTTATTTCGGCCAACTATTGGGGCCCAAGTCACTGCGATACACCTTCAACACCGATCATTATCAACAGGCCGGCCCTGCCGAAATCGAAAGCCTGATTGCCTCGGCCCTGCTATGGGCGGACGATGTCAATCGCGACCGGGGAAGCCCGCCCTACCACTGGTGGACGGATGCCAATGGTGCCCTGTGGGTTAAGGCCGAGCAGCAACCTTATCCCGACGAGGTTTTTCTATGGCAGGCCTACAATCCCAAAAATCGCGATTTCCGCTTGGAAACCCTTGGTGCAGCCTGGAACCGGAGCCACCTTGCACCGGTCGGAGATGGCTTATATCTGGCGGATGTGGCCACACCCACCCAAGGTTTTACGGCGTATGCGGTCGAGCTGCACTATCCACGCGAAATCGCCGAATACACCAGTGGCCAGGTGTTTACAACCGACGTGCAAATCAAACCCGATGTTTTACCTTACCAAGGCACTGCGTGCCTGGCCCAGTCACCCGTCTCGCTGGATTCCCCTAAACCTGGCGAGGTACTCAGCGGGTCGGTGACGGTATCCGGTTGGGCCTGCGGGGCTCATTTCGTGGATCTGGAGGTCGATGGACAGTGGCTATTTGAAACCACTTACGGGTCTCCAAGACCCGATACCCAGTCGGCGTGCGGGCGTTCAGACACAGGATTTTCCCGAACCTTCGACCTCAACGGTGTGAAGCCAGGCAAATACCATCTGCGGTTGCTGGTGGATGGACGCGAAGCCCGTACTCTAGATATTCAGATCACCACCCGTATGCCCCAGCATTTTTAATCTAGGAGCCTGCCTGACTTAGTTCTCGATAGCTCTCAACCAAGGCGAATGGTACCGACCTAAGTCAGACATGCTCCTAGGCAGCAGTTATCAAACGACGGGCACAACCTAGTTGCCTACTTTTCGGGGGTGAGGGTCAAGCGCAACTCGCGCACCTCGTCCTCGCTCAAGCCGGTTTTCGCCGCCAGGAGGCGGTCGTCGGCGATCACATCCAGCAGGCTCCGGGCAATGCGCAGGCGTTCTTGCTGTTGGCCTTCTTCCTGGCCCTTCTGACGGCCTTCCTGAATGCCCTTCTCGAGGCCCTCCTGGTGACCCTCCTGGCGTATCTCCGACAGACTGGCATAGCCATGCCTCTGCAAGAGATTA